>DXXQ01000236.1 GCA_019416265.1 Clostridiales bacterium
CAATACAATCCCCATATACGCATCGGCTAAACGTCCGCGAATTGGTACAATTATGAAGAATCACATTTAGAGCAGTTCGAGCTTCCTATAGAACTGCTCTTTTTGTCTGCTCAAAATATGATACTTCACTAAAGAATTATACCATCCTTTTATTTATGCGTCTATGCGCAATCCCCGCTTTCCAAAGAATCTGCAAAAACCTCTCCTTCGGCGGTGAGCAAAATTTGTATTTCCGAAGCTTTCGGAATCTTTTCCTCTTCCAGAACCAGACTCTCCTTCTCCCAGTGCCAGGGCACTTCCTTACCATTCAGGCGAAGAGACAGGATCCGGATCCACCCTTTTGCCCGAACCCGGATCTCTGCCCTTTTCCCTCCTGACGGAACCTTAAAGATGAATTCTGTCACCGACTCTTCTGCTCTTTCAGAACTTTTTTTCTTTTTTCTGTAATATTGAAAGGGTTCCTCTACCGGCGGCGTATTCATTGGTGTGGGGATTGGTGTGACAGTTGCTTCCGGCGTGGGCGATGCACAAGGAGTGGGTGATGCAGACGGCGTGGGATCAGGGGAAGGAGATGGCTCAGGAGTAACAGACAAAGTCGGCGATGCCGTCTGTCCAGGCTCTTCCTTTCCTTCCCGGGGAGTCTCCCAGACCGAAGGTTCTCCCTGCTCCGGCAGTGTGGATGGTATGGATTCCGGTATCTGAAATACAGGTCTGTTATTTTCCTGGAAAAAACCTCCGCTGTCCAAAATATTTCCTTCTATTCCCGGATTCCAGGGATCTCCCATCCCATTCCAGGAACCCTCAGAAGGCAAACTTGTATTCCCCGAAAAATCCCCTTCTGTCTCCCCCTCCCAGACATTTCCCGGATTCGTCTCTTCTTCCTTCCAGGGATAAGAAGGTTCCTGAAATCCATTTCCCTGATATTCTCCCGTTCCGATTTCCACATCGAACCCGCCAAACTCCATAGCCCTTACGGAAACTGCCGCCAAAGCCACCATTCCAAACACGCCTCCGGCAAAGACTGCTGTCTTTTTGGAGATTATCCCCTTAGGAAGGATTTCTTTTGGCATTCTCTTTTTTCTTCTTCTCATGGTCCTCCTTTCTTTTTTCCCTCTTCTCCTCCATCTCTTTTTCCCAGATTTCCAGATTCCATGCACTTTCTTCTTCCAGTCCTCCTTCTCTTTCCTTCTTTTGATAGTCCTCCCACAGCTCCGCGCAGCCTTCCTCCTGCCCTGTTCGCAGCAGAAACATTCCATACTCCCCGTATATCTCCCGAAAGCTTCCGTCATACCTGAGTATCTGCTCGTAATAGAGCGCTGCCTGTTCTTCCTCTCCGGCATATATGCTGTTTAAAGCCAACAGCTTCATAATCCTTCTGTACTCTCGTTTTCCTCTGTATTCCCGCAAAAGCTCCAGCAATCGTTTCTCCGCCTGACTGCACAAAGGCTTCCTCTCTTTTAGGTCTCCTTCCAGAAATTCCTCTCTGTAATAAACCTCCGTTATCTCTGTTATCCTGTCCTGAAAATCAGGCGGTTCTTTTTTCTTTATTCCCCAAAACAGGGCTGCGCCGACAAACAGCAGAAAAATTCCTGCCATACTTCCAAACATCCATACTCTTTTTCCTCCGGTTCCTTTACAAAGCTTCCGAAATTTTTTCTCCAGGATTTCCATGTTCTGATAACGCAGCCTCTCCTCTTTCATACAGCATCGCAAAAGTGTCACCTCAAGAGAGGGAAACGCAGCCAGACAGTATAATCTTCCCCTGCCTGCAAGAACCTCCAGTGTTCTGCCAAGGCTGTAAACATCGCTCGCTGCACTGATTCTTCCTTCATATTGCTCCGGCGCGGCAAATCCCTCTGTCCCCATACAGGTACGCTGTGTCTTTTCATATCCTGCCACTGCGCTTCCCAGATCGATGAGAAAGAGTTTCCCGCTTTCTGACAGCATCAGATTGTCCGGCTTGAGATCCCCGTAAAAAACCGGCGGTTTCCTCTTGTGAAGATAGCCCAGCACCTGTGCGAGGGAATATCCCAGACCTGCGATCTCTTTCCCTGTAAACCGCTTCCCCCTGCGCAGAGCTTCCCCCAGTGTCTCTCCTTTAATATACTCCATAACAATATAACAATTTTGATTATTTTCTTCATAATCCACCATTTTAGGAAGGGAATCATGATTCATGGACGCCAGAAACCTTGCCTCTTTTTTCCCGGAAACAGGAAGCTCCTTCACTGCCCGAAGAATTCCCAGTTCCAGATCCCGCGCCAGAAAAACCCTGGCATTTCCGCCTTTTCCAATCTGTTCCAGAATACAGTAGCGGTTTTTCAAAACAGTCCCCGTTAATTCAATAATGATCATCTCCTGTCTGAAATTAAATAAAAAATATATATGGAAAAACCTGCCAAAAGACCTTCGACAAGTATTGTAGAATTAAGATATCTCTATCTTAGCACAACCTGTTCTTTCTGTACAGCATTCTTTTCTAAAAAAATTATAAACAAAAAAATGCCCTGAGAGCTTCATCTTCGCTCTCAGGGCGCATATTTTTATAACAATTCTTACATTCTTTCCGGAGCTGAGAATCCCAGGAGATCGATACTTGTCTCCAGAACCCTCTTGGTAAGGGAAAGAAGCTGGATAAAGGAATTCTTCTGAGCTTCGTTTTCTTCGCTCAGGATCTTGGTTCCGTGGTAGAAGCTGTTAAACGCATTGGATACCTCGTAAATATAAGCACAGATCTTGTGCGGCGCTTTTTCTTCAAAGGCATTTTCTACGGTAGCTCCAAATCCGGTAAGCTGAAGCATCAGATTCTTTTCGCTTTCATTTACAGCGCTTAAAATCTCTCCTGCCTCCAGATTTCCGCCCTCTTCCACGAAACGGTTAAGGATGGATTTGATTCTTACAATAGTGTAAAGGATGTACGGACCTGTATTTCCCTCAAAGGAAGTAAACCGGTCAATGTCAAAGATATAGTCCTTTGTGGCCTGATTGGAAAGATCGCCGTACTTGATTGCGGAAAGACCTACGATTTCTGCTGTTCCTCTTGCATCTGTATCCTTCACGCTTCTGTTCTCTACGATCTTGGTGTACATTTCCTCGTCAATATCGGCAATCAGATTTTCAAGTCTCATAACGCCGCCGTCTCTTGTTTTAAACGGTTTGCCGTCTTTTCCGTTCATGGTACCAAAGCCCAGGAAGGAAAGCTTTGTGTCCTCTTTTACAAGGCCGGTCTTTCTTGCACAGCGGAACACCTGAATGAAATGAAGCTCCTGACGTTTATCTACAACGTAGAGGATTTCATCGGGATCAAATAATTTCATACGTTCCACAATGGTTGCAAGGTCTGTCGTTGTATAAAGAGATGCTCCGTCAGATTTCAGAAGCATACAGGGGGGAATTTCCTTTGTGTCGTCCTCTTCCTTTACATCTACAACAAGAGCTCCCTGATCCATGTATGCAAAGCCTTTGTTTTTCATGTCCTCAACCATGTCCGGAATATACGGCTGTGCATCGGACTCTTTTTTCCATAAATCAAAGGATACGTTCAGGTTGCTGTAATTGCGCTTCAGGTCTGTAACGGAAACATTCATAATATGGTTCCATAAAGCCATATAGCCCGGTTTTCCCTGCTGAAGAAGGTGAGTCGCCTCCAGCGCTTCATTGCGATATTCTTCGTCAACCTTTGATTTGCCGCTGGCACACGGGTAAATCTCTTCCAGCTCACTGATGGTAAACGGCGCCTCTTCCGGATACTCTCCTGTATAGGAATCGTCAAAGTATACAAGCTCCGGTTTTCTGTGACGGAGTTCTGTGATGATCAGTCCCATCTGAAGTCCCCAGTCTCCCAGATGTACATCGCCGATCACCTTATGACCTACAAAACGGCCGATTCTCTTAATGCTTTCCCCGATGATCGCAGAACGGAGATGTCCTACATGGAGAGGCTTCGCCACATTCGGTCCGCCGTAATCGATGACGATCGTCTTCGGTTCCTTCGCTTCTGTGACAGAAAGCTTCTCATCTGCTGCCATTTCCCGGAGATATTTCGCAAGATATTCCTCACTTACTTTCAGGTTGATAAAACCGGGTTTTACCACCTCTGCCACTGAGAACATACTGTTTTCTCCCAGATTTGCCACTACATCATCGGCAATCATAAACGGCGCTTTTTTGTATGCCTTGGCTCCTGCCATTGCTCCATTACACTGGAATTCGCACAGATCCGGTCTGTTGGATACCGTAACCTTTCCGTAGGAAGGATCATAGCCTGCTTTTTCAAATGCTGCGGAAAGCTCTTCCGCCATCTGTTCCATTAGTTTCTTCATATCTGATTTAACTCCTCAATGTTTATTTATTTACTGCCTGTTTATTGCTGTCTGTTTGACGGACAGCATTCTTATTTCACTGTCACTTTTTTTGAACATGCAATGGCAACGGCTCCATAGCCGATATGGCATGCCACGCTTAAGGACAGCGGATTCATAACTACCTCATAGCCGGGGAAAGCCGCCTCGATTTCTTTTTTGAATTCTTCTGCTTCCTCTTTGTTTCCGGTATATGCAGCCTGAAGGCACATTTCTCCTGCTTCTGCATACTTGGCAAAACGTGTCTCCATATCATTCTTCATGGCATTGAGCATAACCTTCTTTGCCTGCTTCTTGCCTCGTGTCTTGGAATAAGCGTCCAGCTTCTCTCCCTGAATCTGGAGAACCGGTTTTAAATTCAGAACCGTACCGATCGCAGCGGCAGCCGGTGTGATCCTTCCGCCCTTTTTCAGGTATTTCAGAGTTTCAAGGGTAATATAAATGCTGGCTTCCAGCTTCTCCGCTTCCAGGATCTCTTTGATCTCAGCCGCAGTTTTGCCTGCATCGCGAAGAGCCAGAGCATCCAGAACAGACTGTCTCTGTGTAACCGAGATCCTCTGGTTGTCAACTACCTGTACTTTCCCCTCGTAATCCTGTGCCATTGCCATGGCTGTAGAGCAGGATGCGCTTAATCCGCTTGACATCGGAATATGCACGATCTCATCATACTCTTTCAGAAGGGTATCCCAAAGCCCGCAGATATCTGCCGGACTTGGCTGTGATGTGGAAATCGGTTCATCGTTTTTGAGACGCTCATAAAATTCTTCCTGAGAAAGGGTGATTCC
>DXXQ01000237.1 GCA_019416265.1 Clostridiales bacterium
CTGATTCCAGTAGTTGTTCAGGATTATAAAACCTTGCAGGTGCTTATGGTGGCATATATGAATGAAGAGGCCTTTTCTGCTACGTTAAAAACAGGGAGAATGACTTACTTCAGCAGAAGCAGGCAGTCTTTGTGGATAAAGGGTGAGACCTCAGGCCATTTTCAGTATGTAAAGTCTTTAAAACTGGATTGTGACAATGATACAATTTTGGCAAAGGTAAATCAGGTTGGGCCTGCCTGCCATACAGGGGCAAAATCCTGCTTTTTTAAGAACCTGGCGGAGAGAGAATACAGAGAGACAAATCCTTTAAAGGTATTTGAGGACGTATATCAGGTTATTTTAGACAGAAAGGAAAACCCTAAAGAGGGGTCTTATACAAATTATTTATTTGACAAGGGAATTGATAAAATACTGAAAAAGCTGGGGGAAGAGGCCACGGAAATTGTAATAGCCGCAAAAAATCCAAACCCGGAGGAAGTAAAGTATGAGATGTCTGATTTTCTTTATCATATGATGGTTCTCATGGCTCAAAAGGGCTTAAATTGGGAGGATATTACTGAAGAGTTGGCAAACCGCTGACAAACAATATCTAAGGTATAAGAATGAAATATAATTGAAAACAGGAGAAAAGACGATGGGTGTTGTAGAGAAATTTTTAAAGTATGTATCAGTAGATACGCAGTCAAAATTTGGGGAAGCACAGATACCAAGTACAAAGAAGCAGTTTGATTTAGCTGATCTTTTGGCAAAGGAACTGAAGGAAATGGGGGCTTCAGACATATCTATCAGCGAAAACTGTTATGTATATGCTACGATTCCTGCCACAACAGATAAAAAGATGCCTGTGCTGGGATTTATCGCTCATATGGACACTACCCCGGACTATTCAGGAGCTCCGGCTAAAACTCAGATCGTAAAAAATTATGATGGAAAAGATATTCTTATGAATCAGGAAACCGGTTTAACAATGAAGGTCAGCGATTTTCCTCAAATGACAGGATATAAGGGACAGGATTTAATTGTTACAGACGGCTCTACTTTACTGGGAGCTGATGATAAATCGGGAATTGCTGAAATTATGGCTATGGCAGAATATTTTCTTTCTAATCCGTCTATTCCTCACGGCACAATTAAAATCGGATTTACACCTGATGAGGAAATCGGCCGGGGAGCAGATAAGTTTGATGTGAAGGGCTTTGGAGCAGACGTAGCCTATACAGTGGACGGCGGACCTGTTGGAGAGCTGGAATATGAAAACTTTAACGCCGCCTCAGCCAAGGTTTATATCAGCGGTTCCAATATCCACCCTGGAACTTCCAAGGGAAAAATGAAAAATGCCATGCTGATGGCTTTTGAGTTCCACAATATGCTGCCTGTATTTGAAAATCCTATGTATACAGAAGGATATGAAGGCTTTTACCATTTAAATGATATGAACGGCACAGTGGAGCAGGCATTTTTAAATTATATTGTGCGGGACCATGACAGAGAAAAATTTGAAAAGAAAAAAGAGTATATGCAGCGGGCGGCAGCGTATATGAATGAAAAATACGGACAGGGAACCATAGAGCTGAAGCTGGTAGATACTTATTACAATATGAAGGAAATGGTGGAGCCTCATATGTATTTAATAGAAATCGCCAAAGAAGCTATGAAGGACCTGGGAGTAGAGCCGAATATTATTCCTATTCGCGGCGGCACAGACGGAGCCAGACTTTCCTATATGGGTCTGCCTTGTCCAAACCTGTGCACTGGAGGAGAAAACTGCCATGGCAAGTTTGAATTTGTCAGCATTCAGTCCATGGAAAAGATTACTGACATTCTCATTAAAATTGTAGAAAAATTTGAGCAGAGATAGAAGCTGTTGGCCGTTATATTTTCAGGATATAACGGCTTTTTGTTTGTGTTACAGTAAAAATACCCCCCCTACTAAACACGGGTGCTCATAAGAAAGTAATTCAAGAAATTACGATTATGGCATCTGTCAGACGGGGTTGGTAAACGAGATAACGGGTATTCGGCGAAAGCCGAGTACCCGTTATTTTTTTGCCTGTGCGTGAAAGCAATATATTTATTCACAGGTTTCGAGTATAATGAAGCTATAATCATCCTATCCCATCCATTATGGGATTTTTTCAAAAAATCTTAAAAAAGTTTGGAAGCATTGGAACAATTCATCCTTTCTCATGCCATATATAGTAGAGGACTATTTCAAAACGATTGGAGGTGACACTTATGGAGAAGCGGAAAAGCCCGAAAGGTTTCATTGTGGTGTTGCCCGGTGAGATCATCGAGATACCGCAGGACAGCGACAAATCATGGCTGACCTTGTTTTACAGCTTGCCGAAAAGTGGAAACCTGCCTATGATCTGCCCCACTGCCCCTATGAGGTTTTACGGACGGACAAGTATGATCATATGTGACGATATGTTTAAGCTGCTTGTATGGGACTGCTACGCATGGAGCGCATGGCAGTTTTTCCAAGTGAAAGACCGCAAGGGCAATTATTGTGACGTTCCCGGTACATGGACGCAGTACGCAGGATATTTCCCTTTGTGGCGTTTGTCGTACAGTATTATTCCTTATATCCGAATGAAGTTTGAGCAGAATGGGCTTGGCTTCCAAAACCTATACAACATCCCGCAAAGCGTGGAAGTGCTGTGGCTGACCTATCAGCAATTCAGCAATCTGATCGGTAATGTGGTGTGGTATAAAAAAAGGAGAAGCTTCCGGTGATCAAAGCTGTATTTACATTTACAGCGGGTCAGGAAAAAGAACATGGAGAAATTTTTTATAACTACCTGGCTGAAATGACAGGGGAAACCATATGTATTGACAGCGGATATCCGATAAATACGTATTCCAGGACCTTAGATCTTTTAAAGGCGGCAAGGCATAATGAATATGAAGAACACGATGTAGTGTACAGCCAGTTCGCCCGGACAGCAAAAGAAGAGGGATTTTCCCGGATTAGTTCGGCATTTCAGATGATCGCAGAGATTGAACGGATCCATGGGGACAGATTTCAGCTGTTTGCGGATCTGCTGGAAAAAGGACAGTTGTTTGTTTCAGAAATGGAAACTGGTTGGATGTGCTTGAACTGCGGCTTTGTTTATACAGGAACCGGCGCGCCGACGGTATGCCCGGTCTGTAGCCATGAGCAGGGGTATTTTATCCGCCTGGAAATGGCTCCTTACATCCAGTGAAATGGCTTCACAACTGATTTTGCCGGAGAGGCACTATAACGGTTTGAGTATTCAGAAACGCATATTTCATCCGTACTTTTGACGGCTGAGTACCGCTATGGATTCTAAAACTTTCTTCCCAGCCGTACCTTTAGCCGATAAGTACGGCTACATATAACAAAAAGTAAAATCCAGGGTGTACCACGCGGCATAAAGGTACAGATGAAAAATAAAGGCAGAAAACTGATGGAGGAAGTCCTAGTCCAGCTGGCTGAAATCAAAGCCCTTCACAAAATCTACGAAATTTTTTAGAATGGGGTTGGCTAGGTCGTCTTTATGATAAACGAGCCAGGTATTCCTCGTAAGCGGTTTGCCATTTTTAAAGAAAAGGGGAACGGAATAGAGGTCGCTTTCTCTTTGGAAAAAATGGGTGTCTGGAAAGAGCCCAAAGCCCAGATCCTTTTTGATCATTTCTATACATGTCTGGCCATTATTCACTTTAAGCCATATGTCAGGACGGGAGGAAAAACGTTCTGTCCACCATCGTTCTGTATTTTTCAGGATTGTCGGTTCCTTCATATAGTCGATCTGCTTCATAGAAGGCAAGTCTATAATTTTAAAAGGGGTGCGGGAGATCGCGTAGACCTGATCAGTAGAGATCAGAATTTTATCGACAGCTGCGTTGGAAGCATCGCCGCGATAAAAACTGGCGTTTAACTGCCGGTTTTCCACCTGTTTTAAAAGTTCATGGCTTAAATCAGTAACGATCTCCAATTTGATATCAAAATAATGATTGCTGAATTGCTTTAAAAGCTCCGGGATTACATAACGAACATAGGAGTTTGGAGAACCCAGCTTCAGCAGCCCCTTGCGTCCGCCATTCATTTCTACAATACTCTGGCGGATATCCTGGATATCCCGAAGGACAGATGCAGCCTTTCTGGCGATAACTTCGCCTTCCGGAGTAAATGTGATACCTTTTGTGTTTCGGATGACCATCTGTATCCCAAGGTCTTCTTCAATTTTCTGTATCCGCTTTGTCAGGGTGGGCTGAGTGATAAAAAGCAGATTTGCCGTTTTTGTGATGTTTTTTGTCTGGTGGAGAGATACGATGATTTCCCAGTCTGAGTCCCTCATGTGGATACCTCCTTTTGGTCGTTCGGTCATAGGGTGTGACGCAGCAAGATCGTTCACGGGCTGCCGTCCTGTTACTTTCCTGCGCAGTGCAGATTTCGCAAACTACGTTTGCTCAGTCACGAGCTCACGGGCTGTCGCCCTATGTCAGAAAATAAGCGAAAATCTGCTTTTATGCAAGCATAACGCAGACCTTCGCTTATTTTCTGGCGTACTGCCCATTGCTTTCGTGTACATTATACACCAATGATTATGAAAAATATGGAAGTGACATAAAATTTTTGCATGAATGGAGATGAAAAAAGGCGATTTTACAGTTATTTTATGGAATGCTATAATAATCACATAAACATTCCGGAGTGTAAACATTAAAAAAGGAGAGCGCATTTCATTTATGGGGCTGAAAGATAAGATAAAAAAAGGGGAAAAGATATACGGGACGATGATGAGGGTCGTCCGCAATCCGGCAGTAAACGTAATTATTAAAAATAGCGGTCTGGATTTTGTAATGTATGACTGCGAACATTCAAATTTTAATATGGAAACGCTCCATGATCAGTTCATAACGGGGAATCTGGCAGGAATCGAAAGCTTTATCCGTGTTCCACAGCTTTCTAAGGAATGGATATCCAGATCCTTAGATCAGGGAGCTACAGGAGTGATGGTTCCGATGTTAAATAACGCGGAAATGGCAAAACAGCATGTATTTTATTCCAAATACCAGCCGTTGGGAGGCCGGGGCTATTCCGGTGGGATCGCCCACTGCGGTTATAAAGGCGGAAAGCATGCGGATATTATGGACGCAGCAAATGACAAGGTGATATCTATTGCTCAGATCGAGACGGTGGAAGCGGTGAAAAATGCAGAAGCGATCGCCGCAGTAGAAGGGATCGACGCTCTTTTGGTAGGGCCGAACGATCTGTCTATCGCGCTGGGGATACCGGGGGATCTGATGAACCCGCTGGAGATCGACACGATCAAAAAGATCGCTGGCGCATGTAAAAAGCACGGAAAGGCCTTTGGCCTTCACGCTGGCCCGGATATGCTGAGGCTGTTTGAAGATGAGCTTACCATTGTGATGATGCAGTCGGATATCGATTTCCTTACAAATGGTTTCGCAAATGTAAAAAAAGTTTTTGACAGGAAAGAGGGGTAAGAAAAGTGAAACTGAGCTATCCTGTTACAACGCCGGACTGTACCATACCGATGATGGCTTTTGGCGGAGATTTCGAACGGAATCTGGAATACATAAAGTCGTGCGGATATGAAGGCGTGGAACTTTTGATCCGGGATCTGGATCAGCTGGAGCCGGAAAAGATCGTAAAAAGAGTAAAAGACGCAGGGCTTGAAGTAGCGGCAGTAGCTACGAGCCCCAGCCCGTCCCAGGACAAGGTATTTATGGCCGGAACAGATAAAAAGATCCATGACGAGGCCATGAAAAGAGGAAAAGATCTGATCGCTTTTGGAGGAAGCCTCCATGTGCCGATGGTGATCGGACGGTTCCGGGGAAATGTTCCGGAAGAGGATAAAGAAAACGCCAGAAAGAAGCTGGAGGAAGATCTGTTAGCTATTGGAGAGTACGGAGAAAAATATGGCGGGAAAATAGCCCTGGAGATCCAGAACAGGACGAACGTCAATACATTTAATACTGTGCCGGAAGGCGTGGAGTGGATCGAGAAAAATAAGATCACATCCATCGGGCTGCTGTTAGATACTTTCCATATGGAACTGACAGAAACCTCCATACCGGCTTCGTTTATCAAAGCGAAGGCTCACATTGATTTTATTCATTTGTCAGACAGTTTCCGGCTGGTTCCGGGAACAGGACATATTTCTTTTAAAGATGTGCTGTCAGTATTGGATGAAATCGGATATCAGGGATTTTTATCTATGGAGATCAAACAGGTTCCGGACAGCCGGACGGCGGCAAAACTTTCGTGGGAATATTTAGACTATGTGAAAAAAGAATTTTTGAAAAAGTAAAAGTGTAAAAGGAGAAGGAAGATGGAAGAAAAAAGATTTAAGGCTTCGGACTTGGTAGAGTTGGGAAGAAGACTTATGCTTACAGGCGGGTTGAGAGAGGAAGATGCTCTTACGATCGCCGAAGATCTGGTAAAAGCGGATATGAGAGGGCTTTACAGCCATGGGGTGTCCCGTATCCCGATGTATTTAAAAAGGATTGAAAAGAAATGTGTAAATCCGAGACCGGATATTAAAGTGGAAAAGGTGGCGCCGGCAGCTTTAAAGATAAACGGCGACGACGGAATGGGCTTTCTGGTAGCCCATAAGGCGATGGAAGAAGGGATGAAGCTGGCGAAGGAAACAGGGATCTCCATGGTAGGCTGTACCCACAGCACCCACTTTGGAATGTCAGCTCTCTACGTAAAGCAGGCGCTGAAAGGCGGTTTCTGCTGTATGGTATATACCAATTCCAGCCCAGCTCTTCCTGTATGCGGCGGAAGAACCACGTTTTTAGGCGCGGCGCCGTTTGCGGCAGGAATGCCGGGAGGCTATGAAAGCCCGGATTATGTACTGGATATGGCTATGACCAAGACGGCGAGAGGAAAGATACGTGTAGCTATGATCAACAATGAGCCTATCCCGGAAGGACTGGCTTTAGATATCGAAGGACATCCGACTACAGATGCAAAAAAGGCATTTGAAGGCGTATGCCTGCCTTTTGGAGGGGCAAAAGGTTCCGGCCTGGCTATGCTCATGGATATGATGGCAGGTATGTATACAGGCTCCAATTACGCAGGAGACGTCAGCAGCCTGTATTACCGGTTTGATGAACCGCAGAACCTTGGACATATCATGTTTATCATGAAGCCGGATCTGTTTATGGCATTAGACGAGTATAAAAAGAAAATGGATGTTTATTATAAACGTCTGAAAGCTCTTCCACGGGCGGCTGGCTGCGACGAGATCCTTATGCCGGGCGAGCCGGAAGACAGAAAGACGATGGAAGCGGAAAAAGAAGGAGTTCTTTTGTCTGTAAATATTCAGGAAAGTCTGTATGCAGAATGCATGAAGCGTGGAGTGGACTGCTCAGGAATTTTAGACGAGGAAGAGGGTATCGACATTGATCACAGCGCAGGAGACGTAGTGTTCAGATAACAAAAAGGGGGATTTACTATTATGAAGAAAAGATTAGCAGTATTACTTGCAGGAGCATTGACAGCAGCATTATTGGGAGGCTGCAGCACAGGAAGTACGCAAAGCGGGACAGGAAGCGAAGGCGGAGAAGAGGGCGGAGATATCTATTTAACATTCGCAGGAGGAAATTCCAGTACCGAGGCATATACATACTGGGTTGCAGTGAATAAGGCTATTAAAACCCAGTTCCCAAATCTTCAGATCAACACAGTAGACGCTACCGGCGGCTTTGATATCGCCCAGAGATTGAGACAGGGTTCGATCGATGCCGGGAACGGCGTATCGACTTCTGATTATGAGAGTTATTCGGGAACAGGTTCCTTTGAGGGACAGCCTTTTGAAGACTTAAGGATACTCTGGTATTACTCTGAGACGCCGATCAACTGGTGCGTGGATAAGTCCCTTGGATTAAAATATGTCCATGAGCTGGATGGAGTAAAGATGCATCCAGGCGGAACAGGTTCTGCCAACACCCTGATGGTCATGAATGCCTGCGAGATCCTGGGAATTGAACCAGACTGGCTGGAAGCAAGCTCGTCCGACGGTATTGATGCAGTTATGAACCGCCAGATCTCCGGAGCGGCCAGAAACGGTTCCGCTCCGGACAGCCAGGTGATCCAGATGCAGAGCGCCCTGGATTTAAGCTTTCTTACAATGACAGACGAGGAAGTGGAAAAAGTACAGGAAGTTTGTCCATATGTGATCAAATCCGTTATTCCGGCAGGATCCTATGAAGGTCAGGACGAGGATGTTATAACGATCGCCTCCTGTCAGGGAGGCATTGCGACACCAAACCTGACCCAGGAACAGGGCTATGAGTTTATCAGCGCAATGATGTCAGAAGAAGGACGGGCTTCCTGGGAAGCAGCTTATCCAAAAGGCGGAGAGGTAGACGTGATTGAACTGACATTAAAAACAGCCCGCGCTCCTCTTCATGCCGGGACAGTCCAGTATATGGTAGAACAGGGAATCGAGGTTCCGGAAGAGCTGATCCCGCCGGAATTTGTGCCAGTGGAAGCACAGTAGAAGGGAAGGTGAGGATTAGACATGAGAAAACTATCGAAAAACTGGCAGACGTTTATCCTGGCATGCTCTATTATTCTTGTGATCTTCCAGGTATATAC
>DXXQ01000238.1 GCA_019416265.1 Clostridiales bacterium
CGTCAGATGTGTATAAGAGACAGCTACATGGTTGGTAAACGTAGAGTTATTACCACCGCCGTGCTCTGCGTGAAGAACAAGGGCAATATCAAGAACCTTCGCCTCCAGCTCTGTAAACTGACCATCCTCGCGAAGCATATACAAAATATTCTCGGAAAAACTAAGCTCCGGCTTCGGATTCTTGATCAGGAGATTCTCGTCATGTCTGAAATGACGGTAAGAGTGATATGAATATACCGCGATCAGAGGAAGCTTTGCAATCAACTGCATAGACTGACGGAGCGCATTCTCCACACCGGTTCCATCCGGATTATCATCATATGTATACAGTGTAAGAACACATCTCTGCATGGCATTCATCAGATTCGCGTTGGACGCCTTCATAACAACGTCACGGATAAACCTGTTATTTAAAGTCATCATCTCTGTCAGGATTCCCTTAAACATGGAAAACTGACGTTCATTGGGAACACGGCCGAAAAGAAGCGTATAAATCGTTTCCTCAAATCCTTCTTTTCTGTTCTTAAAGCTTGCGATCATATCTGCCACATTATAGCCCTGGAAATACAATTCACCGTCTGCGGGAATCTTTCTTCCGTGCTCATAAGTGTATCCCACAACGTCGGAGATTTCCGTCAGACCTGTCAGCACACCTTTACCATTGGAATCACGAAGCCCTCTCTTTACGTCATATTCCTGGTACAGATTCTGATCGATTCGTCCGGATGCCAGACAATACTGGATCAGTTCCTGAAAGTCTCTGTTGTACTGCTCCCCGATTTTCAGTATTTCATCTCTAGCCATAAATTTATCCTCCCTTAATCCAGGTATTCTCTGATCGCTTTAATAAATCCTTCACTGTTTAAAACAACCGGATTTTCCAGTGTAGTGATCAGTGCAAGGTCTTTTGTCATTTTTCCATCCTCGATGGTCTGAATCGTTGCCTTTTCCAATTTGTCAGCAAACTCCATCAGTTCTTTATTTCCATCCAGTTCCCCACGTTTGCGGAGAGCTCCGCTCCATGCAAAAATAGTCGCAACAGAGTTTGTGGAGGTTTCCTCCCCTTTCAGATGTTTGTAATAGTGACGCTGTACTGTTCCGTGAGCTGCCTCATATTCGTAATAGCCTTCCGGAGAAACAAGAACAGAAGTCATCATAGCCAGTGAACCAAAGGCTGAAGAAACCATGTCACTCATTACATCTCCGTCATAATTCTTACATGCCCAGATATAGCCGCCCTCCGATTTCATAACACGGGCAACCGCATCGTCGATCAGTGTATAGAAATAAGTGATTCCTGCCTCTTCAAACTTCTCTTTATATTCTGCATCAAAGATCTCCTGGAAAATATCCTTAAAGGTATGATCGTATTTCTTGGAAATCGTATCCTTTGTTGCAAACCATAAATCCTGCTTCGTATCAAGGGCATAGCTGAAGCAGCTTCTTGCAAAGCTCTCAATGGAATCGTCAATATTGTGCATACCCTGTGCAACACCCGGTCCCTTAAAATCAAAAACAAGATTTCTTGTCTCTGTTCCGTCCTCAGCCGTATAAACAAGCTCTACCTTACCGGGCCCCGGAACCTTCATCTCTGTATTTTTGTACACATCTCCATAAGCATGTCTTGCAATGGTAATTGGTTTCTTCCAGTTCTTCACACAAGGCTCGATTCCTTTTACCACAATCGGTGTACGGAACACTGTTCCGTCAAGGATTGCACGAATGGTTCCATTAGGACTCTTCCACATTTCCTTCAGGTCATATTCCTCCATACGGGCTGCATTTGGGGTAATCGTCGCACACTTTACGGCAACACCGTATTTTTTTGCAGCAAGTGCAGAATCTATGGTAACCTGGTCATTTGTCTCATTTCTGTGTTCCAGTCCCAGATCGTAATATTCTGTCTTTAAATCTATATAAGGAAGTAAAAGCTCCTCCTTAATCATTTTCCAGAGAATTCTGGTCATCTCATCTCCATCCATCTCTACAAGGGGTGTGGTCATCTGAATTTTACTCATTTTCTTCCTCCTTAGGGGTTCTGCCCAGTCTGTGTTCAAGATTTTCAATCACATGTCTGATATGTTCGTCTGCCAGTCTCTCCGCCTGATCTGCATCTCTGTTTCGGATTGCCTCCAAAATTGCCTTATGTTCCAGAACAGATTTCTCCGCCCGGTTCTGTGCCTTGATGGAAGTGATCCTGGCCATTTTTACATAATGGTGAAACGAAGTGAGCACATGCTCCAGCATTCTGCTTCCGGACGCATGATACATCAGCTCATGGAAACGTCCATCCATATTTACCATCTGTTCTTTCTTGGAATGTTCCAGATGAAACTCTGACAAAAGCTGAACCTCCTCCATCTCTGCCAGATCTTCCTCCCTGATATTCTCTGCCGCCATGCGCGCCGCAAGACCTTCCAGTCTGGAACGCATCAGGTAAATATCCTCAATATCTTTTGCTGAGATTCCTGTAACCCTGGCTCCCCGGTTGGGAATGATTTCCACCAGGCCCTCCAGTTCAAGCTGACGCAGGGCCTCACGAACCGGGGTTCTGCTCACTCCCAGCTTCGCTCCCAAAGTTGCTTCTTTTAATTCAGCTCCCTGCTCATAGACTCCGGTCAGGATATCTTCCCTGATTCTGGAAAAGATCTGGCTTCCCAGGGACTGCTCCTGATATTCCATAAATGCCTCCGCTCTGTATTTTATATTTTGTACTCTTGTATTTTTGTATGATTGTATACAATTATACAGTTTTTGTCAAGCAAAACTTTAACGGAGGAAAGCGTTTTTCAGGAAAATTCAAACAGAGGAGTGGAATAATATCTGTCACCGGAATCGGGAAGAAGAACGACAATGGTCTTTCCTTTCTGTTCCGGGCGGCGCGCAAGCTCAATGGCTGCCCATAACGCTGCTCCTGAAGAAATTCCAACGAGAACTCCCTCTGTTTTTGCCAAAAGCTTCGCTCCTTCAAATGCATTTTCATCTTCAACAGGAACCACCTCATCATAAATCCCCTGATTCAGCAGCTTCGGAATAAAATTTGCCCCGATTCCCTGTATCTTATGTGGCCCTGCTGCCCCTCCGGACAACAACGGCGATGCTGCCGGCTCCACAGCCACAACCTTTACCTCCGGATTCTGCTCCTTCAGGTATTCCCCAGTTCCGGTGATCGTTCCTCCGGTTCCCACAGATGCAACAAAGACATCCACTTTTCCCTCGGTATCCTCCCAGATCTCCGGACCTGTACTCTTTTTATGCGCCAGGGCATTTGCAGGATTCTCAAACTGTCCGGGGATGAAACTGCCCGGAATTTCCCTGTGAAGCTCCTCCGCCTTTTCAATTGCTCCGCTCATTCCTTTCCCGCCTTCTGTGAGCACGATCTCCGCTCCGTAGGCTTTCAGGATGTTCTGCCTTTCCACACTCATAGTTTCCGGCATAACAAAAATTGCACGATATCCTTTTACAGCCGCAATGGATGCAATCCCGATTCCGGTGTTCCCGGAGGTTGGTTCAATGATCACTGCCCCAGGTTTCAAAATCCCCTTCTCCTCAGCATCCTCGATCATACTCTTTGCAGCCCTGTCCTTGGTACTTCCTGCCGGGTTCAGATACTCCAGCTTTAAAAGCACTCTGGCCTGCAGCCCCAGCTTTCTTTCCAGGTTTCCCGCCTCCATAAGAGGTGTTTTTCCGATAAGCTCCATCGCATTTTTATAAATCATATGCTGCCTCCTTTTTTCCATCCATTCTATTATGAATCTTTTTCCCTTTGTCTGCTCTCTTACATCAGCTCCAGTTCCACGCGCTTTAAATCAAGGAGAACCCTGGTTCCTTTTCCAGGAGCAGATTCTATGGATATTTGATTTCCCAGCCGCTTCATGATCTTCGCACAGAGATAAAGTCCGATTCCTGTAGACTTCCCATCTCCCCTGCCATTATATCCGGTAAAACCTTTTTCAAATACTCTGGGGAGATCCGACTCCTGAATCCCGATTCCCGTATCCTCTATCACAAGCGTCTGCTCTCTGCCTTTTTCCATATAAATCGAAATCTTTCCTTTTTTCGTATATTTCAGAGCATTCGACAAAATCTGTCCGATTACAAATCCCAGCCACTTACTGTCTGTGAGTACATCCTCTCCTGTTTCCGAAAAATCCAGGCTGATTTTTTTTCCTATAAAAATACGGGCATATTTGCGGATCTGTTCTCTTATGATACTGTCAAGGGACACCTGATCAAACTTCATGTCTGCCGACATATCCTCAGCCCTCAAATATCCCAGAACCATCTCCACATACTGCTCGATTTTAAAAAGCTCACCAAGCTCATTGCTGTTTTCCTCCGGATTCTCCTGCAGAAGGAGACGCATGGCCGCAATGGGCGTTTTGATCTGGTGAGCCCACATCGTATAGTAATCTGTGACTTCCTCATACATTTTAAGCTTTCCCGCCTCTGCGCTCATTCTCTTTCGATTGAGTTCCAGAAGCATCTCCTGGTATATCTCCTCATTTCCGTCTTCCGCTTCCGGCATCTCCTCCAGATCCACGGGAAGAACGGCCCGCAGCTGAACCAGCCGTTTCTTTCTGTTTCGATACTGAAAATACCCGTAGAAGAGAAACAGAACGATCACCATTCCACAGAGTATCCCTCCGTATAAAATCGGTTCCAGGGAAATGTCATACAGGAAAAATACAGTGACCAGGATCACCGCGCAAAGAGCAAAAACAGCAAGAAGCTTTCCTGTTTTCTTCAGATATTCCACCCATACTTTTTTCAAACCATATATCCCATGCCTTTCTTTGTGACAATGAAGTTGCGAAGCCCGATCCCCTCCAGTTTTTTCCGAAGTCTTGTCATATTGACTGTGAGCGTGTTGTCATCCACAAAGCTGTCATTTTCCCACAGCTTCGTCATGATCGCGTCTCTGGATACCGCTTTCCCATTGTGCTCAAAAAGGATCTGGAGAATCTTCAGTTCATTCCTTGTCAGCTCCAGACTCTCCTCCCCCACAGTCAGGCTTCCGCTTCCCAGATTCAGGACAGCTCCTTTGTGTTCCAGGATATTGGACGACTTGCCAAAGGAATAGGTTCTTCTGAGAATGGCCTGAACCTTCGCCACAAGTACATCCAAGTCAAAAGGCTTGGCAATAAAATCATCTGCCCCTCTTGCCATGGCCATAACCATATTCATATTGTCTGCCGCAGAAGAGACAAAAATCACCGGAACCTGGGAAAGCTTTCTGATTTCCTCACACCAGTGAAATCCGTTAAAAAACGGCAGCTTCAGGTCAAGAAGCACAAGCTGAGGATTCAGCTTTGCAAACTCCCCCAGCACATTGGTAAAATCCTTCACAATATCCACCTGATAGCCCCAGGACTCCAGATGCTTCTTCATAAGACCTGCAATCATCTCATCGTCTTCCACAAGATAGATCCTGTACATAAGCTCCCTCCGGTTTATCTCTCCAGCTCTTCTATATTGTTAAATACAGTAAATCCGTTATTTTTCAGAATACTTTCTGTTACAAAAATATCTTCTGCCTGAAGGATCACTGCCGGCACAAGGCTCTGTCTGTGAAAAGAAGTATAAATATAATCCAGGCTTACGTTACTGTCTGAAATCACAGTCAGAAGCCCATCCAGTCCTCCCACCTCATCCTTCATATCCACAGCGATGGCCTGGGTAATGCGGTTCATATATCCATTGGCATTTAAAACCTTTTCCGCACGTTCCGGCTCATTGCATACCATTCGAAAAATCGCAAATTCCGGCGCATCAAAGCAGGCAAAACCATAAATATTGATGTTCTCCTCTTTCAACAGGTTTGTCACCTTCTTAAGGCTTCCCGCTTTGTTTTCTACAAATACAATATTCTGTCTGATCATAATCTGTCTCCTCCTGCATGGTCGTTACTGCTGAAACCTCTCCCAGTAACCCGTGATTTTTTCATTTTCTTACCTATTATAGCACCAACGAACAGGGAGGAAAAGCGTTTTATCGCTTTACATCGCTGAATTTTCATTCTATAATAGAATCCATAAGATTTTTCAGGAGGTTTATCATGGTTATTGATTTTCATACACATATTTTTCCGGATAAGGTAGCTGAAAAAGCCATTCCTCATCTGGCGTCTATTATAAACCTGATGCCCGGTATGGACGGAACTCTGGACGGACTGCGGGCTTCCATGGAACGAAGCGGCGTTGATGTCAGTGTCGTGCTCCCCGTTGTCACTGTCCCCCGGCAGTTTGATTCCATTCTCCGTTTCGCCTCTGCTGTCAACGAAAAATGGGCGGAAGCTTCCCATACCAGGATCATTTCCTTTGCAGGTATCCATCCAGATCATCCTGATTATAAAGAACAGTTAAAGCTCATCGCCTCCGAGGGGTTCAAAGGCATAAAAATCCATCCCAACTATCAGGGGATCCACTTCGATGATATCCGCTTCAAAAGACTGATCTATACAGCCTCAGAGCTTGGCCTTGCCGTTCTCACCCATGCCGGCTTCGACCCTGTAACTCCGGATGAGGAGTTCTGTTCCCCGGATATGATCCTTGATGTTCTCAGGGACACCGCACCTCCGCGGCTTATCCTCGCTCATATGGGCAGCAACGAAAACTATGAGGAAGCACTGGAGAAGCTCTGCGGACAGAAGGTTTACCTTGACACTGCCTACTCCGTTCTTCACATGGAGGAAGCGCTTCTTACCAGAATGATACACAGCCATGGCACTGATAAAATCCTCTTTGCTACGGACGCTCCCTGGGCGGACCAGAAAGCCTGCGTAGAAAAAATCCAAAATCTTTCCGGCTTATCCGAAGAAGAGAAAAAACAGATCCTGTTTGAAAACGCCCAGTATCTTCTGGGAATCCTTTCCAATTGAGATACTTTCTTCCCGCCAAAAGGAGGCTGCCGTACAAAGCCATTTTTGTACGGCAGCCCCCTTTTTCATTGATAAGGCAATATTATTTTTACTTTCCTTTATAAGAGGATTCAACGATTTCCACACATCTCTCAATTCCCAGGAGACTGCTGTTCAAACAGATATCATAATTTTTCGCCTCTCCGAAATTCTGTCCTGTATAGAATTTATAATAAGACGCCCGTTTCTTATCTGTCTTTTCAATTTTACTGAGAGCCTTTTCGTCTGCCTCTTTATAGATATGCACGATTCTTTCTTTACGGCTTTCCAAATCTGCATAAACAAAGACTTTTAATACATTTGCGTAATCCTTAAGCACATAATCCGCACATCGCCCTACAATAATACATCCGCCTTTTTTTGCAAGCTCCCTGATCACAGAAGCCTGGTGCAAAAAGGCCTTATCACTCAGCGATAAATCAAGATTCACACTTTCTCCCAATTCATACCAAAAGCCTCCGGCTCCTTTTGCATCTGCATTTTCAAAAAAGCTCTTATCTATAGGACAGGATTCCGCTGCCATTTCAATCAATTCATGATCATAGAACGGAATACCCAGGCGTTTCGACAATTCTCTTCCCACTTCTCTTCCGCCGCTTCCATGCTGTCTGCTGATGGTAATGATGGTGGGGTTGGCGTTTTCCTCAGATACGCCTGCAATTGCAGCGCTGCTCTCAAACTCTCCTGCCCATTCAAATCCTTTTTTCGCCATAATAACTGCAATAATTTCGTTAATTACAGCGGCAGCGGCAATGGTTCCCTGAATAATCTGTGCACATTCCGGAGCCGGTTTGCTCAATACGGAAACCGCAATTCCTGTAAATACAAGGG
>DXXQ01000239.1 GCA_019416265.1 Clostridiales bacterium
CGGAGATGTGTATAAGAGACAGGGAAGGCAAGGAGAAATAAGAGCTATTATATGGGAGTGTGGCACACGCATCCACAAAAAATACCCGTTCCGTCAGAAATCGATTGGACAGATTGGCGAGAAACATTAAAAGCCGATCAAACCGGATGCCAATATGTGTTTTTTGTCATCGCAGGAACCGACGAATGGCGTCTTTGGGTTGGTGACTTTAATACGGGATATATTCAGGAAATACTTGAGTGTGAAAAAGGTACAGATGGTATTTATTTAAGAAAGTAAAAATTACAAGAGGAATTCGTTTTGTGCAACAATTTCTCACAATGAAGCTTTTTGTCCTTTTTGAAGTTGGGATTGGGAGGTGTTATAAGAATGGCTGCTAACACAAAAATCAGGCCACATATCCCCAAAAGTGTTCAGACACATTTATGGTTAAGAGCTGGTGGCAGATGCGAATTCCGCGGATGTAATAAAATACTGTATGAAGACCAGGTTACGCAAGACCCCATCAATGAAGCCAATATTGCGCATATTATTAGCTGGACGGAAAGTGGTCCCAGAGGAGATAAGATCCTATCACCGCAACTGGCAACGGATATTACTAATCTTATGCTGACTTGTCCAGAACATAATCATTTGATTGACTCTGGTGAAAATATTGAAAAGTATTCTGTATCTTTTCTTCAGGAAATGAAACGGGAGCATGAGGATTCTATACGGGAACTTACAGGTTTGAGAACACAGCTTCCCAAACGTGTGATCGAATTGAAAAGTATGATTCATGGTCAGCGACCTTCTATTACTCCTAAGGAAGAGGCAGATGCTCTGTTTCCATTTTTTCCTCAAAGTGAGAGAATTGTCATTGATGTTTGTGACATTGACGACTTAGAAACTGCAAAATCCTTTATTGACTCAAAAGTAAAGCGGTACATAGTCAACGACGAAGGAAGCGAATTGTATGCTGCTTTTATTATGGCACTAATTCCTCTGGGATGCCATTTGGGATATTCTATAGGTAATAAAGTGCAGGTACAAACGTATCAACATTTTCGTGATTCTGAAGATTGGAAATGGAGAGACGGCGGAGGTTCGTTCACGGTTGCATACGCCAACATTACGGAACCGAGCGAAAATGTTAATTTGCTAATAAATATTAGCGGTACTATTGATAGAACTCTGGTCACCACAGATTATCCAGAATATTCTATCAGCGCAAATAGTCCTGGCTTCAGCTTTCTCCAATCCTGGCAACAGGTGTTAGATTTTCGCCAAAAATATAGGAATGTTTTAGATAAAATCAGGCAAGAACATGGAAAGTCGGTCACTATTCATCTTTATCCTGCAACACCCAACCCGATTAATTTTGAAATTGGGAAAGGTATTATGAAGAATCTTGATCCTACAATCCTCCTTTATGATAAAACGAGCGGTGGCACTGTATATAGAGAAGTAATGTGCTTGCATAAAAGAATCAGGGAATGATACTTATCATGCTCTTGAAGGCTCTGAATGAAGAGCGAGCCGGCATACTGTGCCCAAAATTCTGCGCACCTGCGTTCCGCTAAACATTTCACCCCTTGCTTCTCGGAGCAAGGGGTATTATAATACAGTCAATGGAACGATACGTTCCGTTATCGAGAGAAAGGAATTAAAACCATGAGAGCTATGAGCACAGAAATGATGCAAAACATCATTTCCTATGTTGATCAATACTTCTGCGACAAACATACCACTCCCTCTGTAAGTGAGATCGCATTGGGTGTAGGTATTCCTAAAACGACTGCTTTTCGCTACCTGGTCGAAATGGACAACCGTGGAATGCTCGAATACGATGGTAAATCTCGTACCATTCGTACTCCGATGATCAAGAAATTTGCTCCCGATTCTGCCCCCTGTCCTCTCGTTGGATCCATCCCATGTGGTTCCGCACAGACAGAGGAAGAAAACATCCGTGAATATGTCAGCCTTCCTGTTTCCCTTTTCGGGAATGGCCGGTACTATATTCTGGAGGCTTCCGGTGATTCCATGGTTGATGCGGGTATCGATAGCGGGGATATGGTCGTTATCAGGACAGATTGTAATGCTGAGATTGGTGATATCGTTGTTGCCCTTACCGGCTACAGCGAAAGCACATTGAAGGTTTACGCCGGAATCGATGAAGATACCCAGGAAGCCATTCTTGAGTATCGGAATCAGGCGAAATATCCGGACGAGGAGATCCGCGTGAAGCAGCTGATCGTCCAGGGCGTAGCCAAGCATGTAATCAAAGCATTATAAATGATATTGTTATCACCGGAGGTGAAGTACGAGATTATGAATACATATGATGTGAAATGCCCGGTATGCGGCGTAGTCAATCACAGCCTGTTTCTTGAAGAGACGGATGGCTGGATGGAATGCGAGCACTGCGGCCATACAGCAAAATGTTGCTGGGAACCGCAGACAAAAAAGCAGATTCCGGTATTTGTAATCCGAAATCTGCAGGCGCAGGTCGTATCTGCTGATTGCGTACACACATGTAGATAAGAAGGGAGTTAAATAAGTGCCACATGAAAACCTTGGATGGCGCTCGAGAAAGATATACTGCCCCAACTGCCGCCAGTTAGTAATTGGCTATGAAGGCAAAGATGGCATAACCCGAATGACCTGCGACAGATGTGGGACCGCGATGGTCAGCAAATCGATGGGACGCAGGCATGACCGCGTTGACATATACGCCCCACGGGGTCAGGAGCGCATTTAATAATTGAATCAATTTGGCATAACGACGGAATGGTTGAGATGAAACAGGCTGCGTAAATCCATCTCCAGGTCATATGCTGTAATGATCGGTCAGTTAAACCAGACATACATGAGAGGCTGCCGACAAGACGGGATTCCTATATCCGTAGGATCCCTGCCTTGCCGGTGGTCTTTTTCTTTTTTCAGCAAGGCTTTCGAAACCCAAACATCATATCGAAAGCCTGACATGCATTAAGGGCTGAGGATACAAATATTGCTCGATCTCTGGTTTTCAGATAAGCAGTATCGGCACCCTTTCTTTAGTGCACCCCTTTTTCGGGAGCAAGGTCAGGAACGTACTGTGGGCAATGGTATCCTTTTCTCTTCCGCAGCAGGCGGAAAGGAAAACAGTA
>DXXQ01000024.1 GCA_019416265.1 Clostridiales bacterium
ATTATGTACCGTTTCTTGGAAGGAATACCGGAGACTCTTCTGGAGGCTGCCCGGATTGACGGCGCAGGGGAATGGTATTGTTTTTGGAAGCTGGGAATCCCTCTGGGTTCTCCGGGAATCATCTCCGCGCTGGTTCTGGGATTTCTGGAATACTGGAATCTGATCGAACAGCCGATGGCGTTTCTGAAAAACAAAGAATTGTGGTGTCTTTCCCTGTATCTTCCGGAAATTGAGCCTGCACAGGCGGGAAAAGCCTTCGCAGTTTCGGTGATCGTGCTGATTCCGGCAGTGCTTGTATTTCTTGCAGGGCAGGATTATCTGGAACAGGGGATTATTTCAACAGCAATTAAGGAGTAGCATAAGGAGTAACAATGGACAGAAAAAAACTTTTGAAATGGTGCGGAATGTTTTTTGCAGTCATGGTGATCTTTACGGCAGTGTCAAGGGCGGCATCGTCGATCAGTGTGGCTCAGGTCGAGACCGGAAAAATTCAAAATAAAACCATCGCCCATGTGGTGCAGGGAAGCGGAACCATTGAGGGAACGAAAGAGCGGGCTGTTTTTGTCCTGGAAGATCAGCTTGTAAAACAGGTGCTTGTCCGTGAAGGACAGGCTGTGAAAAAAGGAGAAACACTTCTTGTTTTTTCCACAGATCAGCTGAAAGAAACCATAAGGGAAAAAGAAGACAGGATAGAGGAGCTGACTTTGCAGATCGGCGATCTGGAAAGCCAGGCACAGGTGGCGGAAACAGCGAAAAAAAGAGCTTTGCGCAGGGCGCAGGAGGATTATAACCTTGCAGAGGGAAACGGCAGTGTAACTATTTCCAATGCAAGGAGAGAGCTTGAGGCTGCAAGGCAGAAGCTGGATGATTATTATGCGTCCCTTTCCAGCGAATTTACAGATGAGCCAGCAGATAAATCCCAGGAGCAGGCTCTTCTGGATGAAATAAGAATGCGCCAGGAGGCAGTTGACCAGGCAGTTATGAGCAGCAATCAGGACCGGCTGGCAGCCCGGAGAGGAATGGAAGACGCAGCAGCCGAAAGCGCCAGAGACAGCACAGTGGAAAATGTAAGAAGAGAGCTTGCCCGGGAACAGGAAGAGCTTGAAAACCTGAACAAAATCCTCAAAAGAAAGGGGAGGGTAAAGGCGCCGGTAAACGGTGTGATAAAAAGAATTTCTGCCGTAACAGGGGGCCTGACGGGACAGGATGCCGCCATGGTGCTCTATGAGACGACAGGAACCTTCCGTGTGGAGACATCCATAACAGAGGAGGATGTAAAATATGCCCGGGTTGGTGAAAAAGCCGTTCTCAAGGGAGCGGACGGGGTGGAAAAGACAGGAGTGATAGAAGCAGTGGGGGAAGACAGAGAAAACCCAGAGCTTCAAAAAATATCCATTGCCGTATCAGAAGGCGAGTTTCGGATCGGCGAGAATGTTGAGATTGAAATCTCACGGGAAGAAGGCCCATACAGCGCCTGTGTGCCCTTAGGAGCTCTGGGAGAGGAAAACGGAAAAAATTTCGTCTATGTGGCAGATACTCAGGATACGATTCTGGGGGAGGTTCTTGTGGCCCGCAGGGTGCAGGTGAATGTGAAAAATAAAAATGCCTCCTTTGCCGCTCTTGAGGAGGGAGTCCTCACAGCTGACCAGAGGATCATTACCTACAGCGACAGAGAGATCACAGAAGGCAGCCGTGTAAGGCTGATGGAGCCATGAGGGGGGCTGAGGCGGGAAAACGCCCGCCTGAGAAACAGGAGCCGAGAAGGACTGCAGTCAAAGGGGGACTTTATATCCTGATCATTCTGGCATTGTTTTTAGGGGGAATGAAATCCGCCGGAACTGTTTTGGGGGAAGAAAGGGAGACTCTGTTTTTTACAGCGCCTGTTCCTGACAGCAGCCGTGTGGCAGAAATCCTGGACAGTGAAAAAAATACCCGCAATCCTGCGGAGGTTTGTTTTTACAGTGACCTTGGACTTGAAAGGATCGTTCAGAAGGACTACGGGAGGAGTACAGAGGTCTTTGCAGCTGCCATTGCAGGAAATGAAGGGGTTCTGGACTGGAGGCTTCAGGGCTTTGAAAGCGGGGACGGGAAGGGATGTGCCATAGACAGTCGGACTGCGGAGATGCTGTTTGGAAGCAGACTTCCCGGAGGAACAATTATCTTTCGGGAAAAAGAGTATATTGTAAGAAAGGTTCTGCCTGTAAAGCAGCAGATTTTGTATATCCGTCCCCAAAAGGGGGAAAGCCTCACATATGAAAGGGCGTTCCTCAGAGAGGACTCCGGGGGATTCCTGATGCGCAGCGGATTATCGGGAAAAAAGGCCAGCGGGAGATTTGTCAGGAATATATCCCTTATGCTTCTTTTCCTTCTGCCTCTGGACATTTCCGTAAGGATCACAGGGAAAAGAAAGGAAAAAACAGGGATGGCACGGATTGCCTGTACGCTGGCCGGGACGGCCCTTCTGGCTCTTGTTCTGTGGAGACTGGGTACTCTGATCTCCATTCCGGGAGACTGGATACCCGGACAGTGGTCGGATTTTGGCTTCTGGCAGAAAAAACTTCAGGAAGGGGCGGAAAATATCCGGCTGTTTTTCCTCCTTCCCAAAACGCCGATAGAAGCAGATTCCCTGTTTTCGCTGGGCAAAACAGCCTTATTTACCCTGGCAGGGTATTGTCTTTACCTGAAAAAAATCCCATTTTTCCGTGAAAGTGCCAAATAAAAAAGAAAAATTTGATCAAAATGCAAAAAAAGATGGTCGAATCCTCAAAAGGTGTGGTATAATAGCAGTAATTCAGTAAACTAAAGTTTTTAGGAGGAATATGTTATGGTATCATTCAATTATGTAATTAAAGACGAACTGGGAATTCATGCAAGACCGGCAGGCCTTCTTGTGAAAGAAGCGGGCAAACTTGGAAGCAAGATCACAATCTGCAAAGGTGAGAAAAAAGGCGATGCGAAAAAAATCTTCGGTATCATGGGTCTTGCTGTAAAACAGAACGATGAGATCACAGTAACTGTTGAAGGCGATACAGAAGCAGCAGACGCTGAAGTGATCAAAGCTTTCTTTGAAGCAAATCTTTAATTCTGTCCTTAAGTTAGGAGATAAATGATGAAAGTATTAGAAGGTAAATCCGTATTTTCCGGAATTGCAATCGGAAAGATTTCTATTTTCCAGAAAGCAGACACAAGCGTGAAGCGTATTCACGTAGAGGATGTGGAAGCGGAAGTAAGCCGTGTGGACGAGGCGAAAGCCACTGCTCTTGCACAGCTTCAGAAGCTTTACGATAAAGCAGTTCAGGAAGTAGGCGAATCAGGCGCAGCCATCTTCGAGGTTCATCAGATGATGATGGAAGATGGGGATTATCTGGATTCTATCAGCAATATTATCCGCACAGAGGGCGTGAATGCAGAGTATGCAGTAGCTACTACGGGAGATAACTTCGCATCTATGTTCGCAAGCATGGATGACGATTATATGAGAGCAAGAGCGGCAGATGTAAAGGATATTTCCGACCGTCTTGTCAGAGTTCTTTCCGGACACGGAGACGGTGATATGGAGGCATCCGAGCCGTCTATCATTGTGGCAGAGGATCTTGCTCCAAGTGAAACAGTCCAGATGGACAAATCCAAGGTACTGGCATTTGTTACAAGAAAGGGTTCTGCCAATTCACACACTGCAATCCTTGCCAGAACCATGAATATTCCGGCTCTGATCAACATTGATTATGATGACAGCGTAAACGGTATGATGGCGATCGTAGATGGCAAAAACGGAACGCTGATCCTTGAACCCGATGAGGAGACTTTAAAGAAATATCAGGAACTGAAG
>DXXQ01000240.1 GCA_019416265.1 Clostridiales bacterium
GCTTTATTTCCTCTTTACTGGTTTCGATCAGAAGCTCATCGTGAACCTGCAGAACAAGGCGGGATTTCAGTCCCTCGTTTCTCAGTCTTTTGTATACACGGTTCATGGCGATCTTGATAATGTCCGCTGCCGTTCCCTGGATAGGAGAGTTCATGGCAACTCTTTCCCCAAAGGAACGCTGCATGAAATTACTTGACTTCAGCTCAGGGATGGGACGCCTTCTTCCAAACATCGTACTTACATAGCCCTGCTCTTTGCCCTCCTGAACCATTTTGTCAAGGAATCCTTTGATCTTCGGGTAGGTTTCGAAATACTTTTCAATATATTCCGCTGCCTCTTTTCTCGTTATACTCAAATCCTGGCTCAATCCGAAAGAACTGATTCCGTATACGATCCCGAAATTCACTGCCTTGGCGTTTCGTCTCTGCAGGGAAGTCACTTCATCAAAGGGTACATGGAACACCTGGGATGCCGTCAGTCTGTGAATATCCTGTGCCTCCTTATAAGCCTGAATGAGCATTTCATCCCCTGACATATGGGCAAGCACACGCAGCTCGATCTGGGAATAATCCGCGTCAAGAAAAACATAGCCCTCCTCCGGCACAAACACTTTACGGATCAGACGCCCAAGCTCCATTCTTACCGGAATATTCTGAAGGTTAGGCTCTGTACTGCTGATTCTTCCGGTAGCCGTGATCGTCTGATTAAAGGTGGAATGGATTCTTCCATCCTCCTCTATTACATTTCCCAGCCCGTCTGCATAGGTGGATTTCAGTTTGGTAAGCTGACGGTATTCCAGAATATCTTTTACAATGGGATAATCCGGCGCAAGCTTATCCAGAATATCCGCTGCCGTGGAATATCCGGTCTTCGTCTTCTTTCCGCCCTTAATTCCCATTTTTTCAAAAAGGATCACCCCAAGCTGCTTGGGGGAATTGATATTGAATTCTTCTCCTGCCTGCTGCCAGATCAGCTTTTCCAGTTCCCCGATCCTTACGTTGAGCTGCTCGCCATAGCGCTTTAACTCCTCCCCCTGCACTGCAATTCCCCATTTTTCCATGGAATCCAGTGTAAAGATCAAGGGAAGCTCTATTTCGGAGAAAACCTTCTCCATTCCCGTTTCTTTCAGAGTTTTCTCCATAGGCTCTCTGCATGCAAGGGCTGTATACGCCAGATAACAGGCATATCTGTCAAGACCTTCCGCCCCCTGCTCCCACGCTTTTTCTATGGAAGCTTTTCCAATCAAGTCTTCCTTGGAAGGCAGAAGCATTCCCCCCAGGAATTCCTTTGCCATATCGTCGTAGGTATAGGAAGATTTCAGCGGATTCAGAAGATATGAGGCAACACCTGCGTCAAAAACCTTCTGGGGATCCTCTATCTTTATATGCTTCAGAAGGGCTTTAATATCCAGTGCACAGATTTTACAGGTAAGTTCTTCCAGCTTGGAACACAGATATCTCTCTGTAATGGACCTTTCCACCGGAACATAATAAATCTCGTCCTTTCCAAGGGCGATTCCCGCGCCGAACACCTGCTTCTTTTCCGCCAGAAGTCCAACGCCTATATACGGCATCTGCGATGCTTTTGCAAAAAGGGCATCCACTCCGTCAAGATCGTTACAGGTAAAAAAATCCTGCTCCATGGTATTTTCCGCCACTGCGTCGCTGTCAAAACGGCCAAGGAGATTTTTCAGTTCCAGTCTTTTATATAGCTCATAGGCTTCTTTTGTGTAAAGATTTCCTAATTTCGCAGTTTCATAATCAAATTCAACAGGACTTTCTGTATCGATCGTCGCCAGCTTCTTACAAAGAAGAGCTGTCTCATAATGCTCCCTCAGCGACTCTCTTGCTTTATTCGGCTTCACCTCTTCTATATGCTGGTAGGCATTCTCCACTGTGCCGAATTCCACAACCATCTTTGTGGCTGTTTTTTCACCAACTCCCGGTATTCCCGGAATATTGTCGGAGGAATCTCCCATGAGAGCCTTAAGCTCTATGATCTGGGGAGGTGTCACCTGATATTTCTCAATCACCTGATCCCAGTGGTAGTCTTCAATGGTCGTTTTTCCTCTGGATGTTTTGGGAAGGCGGATCATTACCTTCTCTGTCGCAAGCTGAAGAAGGTCTCTGTCTCCGGAAAGAATCGTTGCATCCATGCCTAACGCCTCGCTCTTTCTGGCGATCGTTCCCAGAATATCGTCCGCTTCATAGCCTTCTTTGGAAAGGATGGTAACTCCCATGGCTGTCAGCACCTCTTTCATCAAAGGTACCTGCTCCCGCAATTCTTCAGGCATTCCCTTACGTGTTCCCTTATAGGCTTCAAAAAGCTTATGCCGGAAGGTGGGCGCATGAAGATCAAAAGCCACTACAAGATACTGTGGCTTCTCTTCCTCGAGAATACGGAACAGAATATTTAAAAATCCGTAAACCGCTCCTGTATGCATTCCTTCTGAATTGGTCAGATCCGGCAGTCCGTAAAATGCCCTGTTTAAAATACTGTGACCATCGATCAGTAATATTTTTTCGCTCATAAGCTCCTCCGGTTTCTACTTTTTATATCAACATCATTATTATAAATACAGCTGCTGCCAAAATCAGCAGGCATATAAAAGCGCCGGCCAGAAACCGGCTTGCCTTCCTCTTGCGTATATATCTCCTGCTCTTTTTGATATCAAGCTCCAGGAGTTCCTTAAAATCAAGAACCGAGTCCCCGTCCTCCTTAAGCTGCCTCATTGCCTCGTGAACAATAAAGTACGTTTCCAGTTCATCGCGGCACGAAGAGCATTCCTCTATATGCTCCAGAAATTCTTCCAGCTCATCTACTGAAAGCGTACGATTAATATATCTGTTCACCATGCTCTCCGCTGTACTGCAATTCATAGCAACTCCCTCTTCTGTTACTGTTTCCGGTAACCCTTGTCTTTTTATTATTTTCCTATTATAACCAAAATCCCTCTGCTTGACAAGCCGTGTTACAATAAACAGTAAGATAATATGAGAAAGGATGCTGCCCAGAACAGAAGCTGCAGCAGCAACAGGATACGTTTTATGGAACCCTATCAGCATAAAGCCCAGTATTATGAAACTGACCAGATGAATGTCATTCACCACTCCAATTACATCCGCTGGTTTGAAGAAGCGCGTTCTTACTTTCTGGAACAGATCGGTTTTCCCTACGATGTTCTGGAACATGAAATGAAGCTTATCAGTCCGGTTATGGAGATCACCTGTAAATACCGGGCCATGGTCCGCTTTGGAGATCTCGTAGATATTTACACATCTGTTGAAAAATTCAACGGCATCAAACTGACTCTCTCCTACAAAATTGTGAACCACAAAACCGGTGAGCTCTGCACCACAGGTACCTCCACTCACTGTTTTCTGAATGCCTCCGGCACCCCTGTCTCTCTGAAGAAAAGTGCCCCCAATTTATATCAGAAAATACTGGAGCATCTGGAAGCAGCCCCAAACTAAAGCGCTTTTTCCGGAAAATTCCAATGCATTTCCTATTAAAAAGGCAGCAGGACATTCTCATCCTGCTGCCTTTTTCTGTCAGCCTTCTATCAATCCCTCACTGTCGTTGAGGATTTTCATAAATTCTTCTCCTGTAATAGTCTCATGCTCATACAGGTATTTCGCCAGCTCATGAAGCTTCGTGATATTATCCGTAAGGATCTTCAGAGCCTTCTCATGCTGTCTGCGTACCAGCTCTACCACCTTTTTGTCCAGAAGTGTCTGGGTTTCAAAGGAACAGGAAAGACTTGCGTCACCGCCAAGATACTGATTGCTTACGTTCTCCATGGCAACCATGTCAAAGTCTTCACTCATTCCGTATCTGGAGATCATGGCCCTTGCAATCTTTGTCGCCTGTTCAATATCATTGGAGGCTCCTGTTGTAATGGAGTGGAAAATCAGTTCCTCCGCTGCACGGCCGCCTGTGAAGGTCGCAATTTTATTTTCCAGTTCCTCCTTTGTCATAAGG
>DXXQ01000241.1 GCA_019416265.1 Clostridiales bacterium
ATGGTACCCTGACAACCAAATACAGAGAAGACCAGATTCCTACTCCTTTCCAGACAGATTATAACGGCAGTTTTCTTTTGAAAGGAGGGGAAACAGCTTTCTTTTCCGGTATCAGACCCGGAACCGGCTATGAGATCAAAGAGGAGGAGCACTCTGATTATATCCAGACCGATCCGCCTGTGGGCATTCCTGCAGTGGGAACTGTTCTCCCGGAAGGAACGAGAGTCCGTTTTCAAAACCTGTATTCTCCAGAAACAGGAAATGACAAAGAATTTACTTCTCTGGACATACGAAAGGATATCCTTTTTCCAAAGGGCTTCTCCCCTCCGGAATCCCCCTTGTTTAAGTTCTGTGTCACTGTTGATAACAGGCCGTGGGCAAACGAAGCCTATACCTTGATACACCTTGCCACGAAAAGAGTGGCGGCCAGGGGTGTCACAGATGATAAGGGTGCCTTTCTTATGAGAGGCGGGTACCTGGCACATTTTGAAACCGTACCCTGTCACGCCGATTATCTGGTTTCAGAATCATCTGTCGACGGATGGCGCAGTGTTACCCCTCAGTCATATACAGGAGTCTTAAAATCTCCGGTCACCAGCCTTTTCTTTGCCAATACAGAAGCAGCCTTTGCTGTCACCAAGGAACTGGAGGAGGAGACTTTAAGCCCTGATCCATTTCTTTTCGAATTAAAAAGAGACGGTCAGCTCTGGGAGGGAGCCGGATATTATCTGTATACGGTCTCCGGCAGACAGGTGGACCACGCCCTTCACCGGACCGACGAAAAGGGAAGGTTTGCCCTCCTTGGGGGACAGGCGGCAGTTTTTACGAGAATCCCCCTCCATACACGCTACAGTATAGCGGAATGTGCAGATAAGAAATTTGTTCAGACCTTTCCTCCTGATCCTCAAGGTTATACGGACAGGCTTGTTTCCCAATCTGCTGAAATCCTGCACTTTCGAAACCGGCCGGCCGAAAATCCAGCCTGTGCTGTTGAACTGTTTGTCCATAAAAAAGGAGAGGATCAGCTTCCCCTGGAAGGCGCCGTCTTCTGTCTTTACAGAGACAAAGCACAGACAGAAGAATTATGCAGATCGGTTTCAGACAAAGACGGTCTTGTGGATTTGGGCAAAATAGAACCCGGAACCTATTATTTACGGGAAGAACTGTCTCCTCCCGGCTACCGTCTCATGAAAACCTGCCTCAAGCTCAAGATAGAAGAGGAGGGGATCTGGGTTAATGAAACCTGTCACAAATATGGCAGCAGTGCCGGAGATGTTTCCTCTGACAAAAACGGGGAAACCATAGGCGTTCACATTACTGTGCATAATCACAGGAATTTCCGGCTTCCCTTTACAGGAGGGAATGGAATCATTCTTTTCCTCCTGATCGGAGCCGCCGGTCTTTTGTGGTTCGGACGTCAATTCTTACGGACAGAGTGAAACGGATACTGGACAAAACAGAACAAATCAGTTAAAATACATCGTAGAACTGTAGGCAACCCTGGTCATCCATCTCCGGGGTTGTCTTTATTCCCTGAAAGAAAGGATATATATCATGTTTAATGAAATTGATTTTAACAAGATAGATCTGACCCAGGCTGCTCCCCAGGAGGACACCAAACGCCAGTATTATTTTATTGCCAAGGCTCATTCCCAGGTAATGCTCATGAGCGAGGCCATAGGCCGTCCTCTTACCTACTGTCTGGAAACCTTTGGTTGTCAGATGAATGAAAAGCAGAGCGAAGTAGTTGCCGGTATCATGGATGAAATCGGCTATGTGCGCAAGTCTACAGAAGATGCGGATGTCGTTATCTACAATACCTGTACTGTGCGTGAAAATGCCAATCTTAAGGTTTACGGCCGTCTGGGCAAGCTTCAGAATCTGAAAAAACATAATCCGAATATGAAAATCGTTCTTTTCGGCTGTATGATGCAGGAAGAGCACGTGGTGGAAAAAATCAAAAAGGATTATCCCTTTGTAAACCTTGTATTCGGAACTCACAATATCTTCAAATTCGCAGAGCTGTACCATGAGATACTGGAATCAGAAAATCAGCTGATCGATATCTGGGAAGGAACCGACAAAATCGTGGAAGAGCTTCCTACCGAAAGAAATTACACCTTTAAATCCGGTGTAAACATTATGTTCGGATGCAACAATTTCTGCAGCTACTGTATTGTGCCTTATGTCCGCGGCAGGGAACGAAGCCGTGATCCTCAGGCAATCATCCGTGAAATTGAATCTCTGGTCCGCGACGGAGTATCTGAAGTCATGCTTCTCGGACAGAATGTAAACTCCTATGGGAAAACTCTGGAGCATCCGGTTACCTTTGCCCAGCTTTTAAAAATGATCGAAGAGATCGAGGGACTGAAACGGATCCGTTTCATGACTTCACATCCTAAGGATTTATCCGATGAACTGATCCAGGTCATGGCAGAGAGCAAAAAAGTATGCCACCATCTCCACCTTCCCATGCAGTCCGGCAGCAGCCGTGTTTTAAAGGAAATGAACCGCCGCTATGATAAGGAGAAATATCTTGGACTTGTGGAAAAGATACGGGCAGCAGTTCCCGATATCTCCCTTACCACTGATATTATTGTCGGTTTCCCCGGTGAAACAGAGGAGGATTTCCAGGAAACTCTGGACGTTGTGGAGAAAGCCGGATTTGACACTGCCTTCACCTTCATCTATTCCAAACGCAGCGGTACGCCTGCGGCGAAAATGGAAGACCAGATTCCTGAGGATGTGGTAAAAGACCGCTTTGACCGTCTTCTTGCCCTTGTTCAGGAAAAAGGACGTCAGATTTCTTCAAGATTCGAAGGAACCGTCCAGGAAGTACTGGTAGAAACAGAGAGTAAGGAAAAAGGAATCTTTACGGGACGTACCCAGTATAACCTTCTTGTACATTTTCCGGGAACCCCCGAGCTGCTGGGTAAATATGTAAATGTTCATCTTGATACCTGCAAAGGGTTCTATTATCTGGGAACACTTACGGAATAACTTTTCCGGGACTTCCCAATAACAAAAGAGCGTTTTTCCATGGAAAAATGACAGACAACAGTCGAAAGGAGAACTATGAGAAAGCTGGCTTTAAGCGATGAAATATTATTAAAGGTTGACAAATCCGCCCGCTACATCGGCGGGGAGGTCAACTCCGTCATGAAGACCAGAGATGTGGATATTCGTTTCGCGATGTGTTTTCCCGATGTATACGAAATCGGCATGTCCAATCTTGGTATGATGATTCTTTATAACATGTTTAATAAACGGGAGGATGTATGGTGTGAACGTGTTTTCTCTCCCTGGACAGATCTTGACCGTGTGATGAGAGAGGAAAATCTCCCCCTCTTTGCACTGGAATCCCAGGATCCGGTGAGAGACTTCGATTTCCTTGGTATTACCCTGGGCTATGAAATGTGTTATACCAATGTGCTTCAGGTACTGGATCTCAGTCATATGCACCTTCTTGCAAAAGACCGTGGGGAGGATGAGCCTCTCGTGATCGGAGGGGGCGCCTGCGCCTATAATCCCGAACCTCTGGCGGAGTTTTTTGATCTTTTTTATATCGGGGAGGGCGAGACTGCCTACGATGCTCTTTTTGATGCGTATAAGGCAAACAAGGCAGCAGGAGGAACAAGACAGGATTTCCTTCTGAAAGCTGCTCAGATTCCGGGAATTTATGTCCCGTCTTTATATGAAGCCTCCTATAAAGAGGACGGAACCATCGCTTCTTTTAAGCCTGTAAAAGAGGGTGTTCCGGAAAAGGTGCAGAAGCAGGTCGTAACGGATATGGCAGCAGGCTACCGTGCCATTGAAGCTCCTGTGGTTCCGTTTATCAAGGCGACACAGGACCGCGTGACCCTTGAAATCCAAAGAGGCTGTATCCGCGGCTGCCGTTTCTGTCAGGCAGGCATGATCTACCGTCCTACCAGGGAAAGAAACGTAGAAGAATTAAAAGCTTCTGCCAGAGAAATGCTGAAAAACACCGGACATGAAGAAATTTCCCTGAGCTCTTTAAGCTCCAGTGATTATACAGAGCTGAAAGAGCTTGTAAACTTCCTTATTGAAGAGTTTAAGGAGGAGGCTGTAAATATCTCCCTTCCCTCCCTTCGTATCGATGCCTTTGCTCTTGATGTAATGAGCAAGGTACAGGATGTGAAGAAGAGCAGCCTTACCTTTGCTCCGGAAGCCGGTTCCCAGCGTCTCAGAAATGTGATCAATAAGGGCCTGACCGAGGAGGATATCCTTCACGGAGCAGGAGAAGCCTTTAAAGGCGGCTGGAACAGAGTAAAACTCTATTTCATGCTGGGTCTTCCCACAGAAACAGAAGAGGATATGAAGGGAATCGCCCATCTTGCCCAGAAAATTGCGGAAGAGTATTACGAAATTCCCAAAGAGAACCGAAACGGCAAGGTACAGATCAATGTAAGCACTTCCTTCTTTGTCCCGAAGCCTTTTACTCCCTTCCAGTGGGCAGGAATGTACAGTGAAGAGGATTTCATCGCCAAGGCAAAGGTTGTCAAAAATGAGATCCGCCAGCAGACCAATCAGAGAAGCATCAAATACAGCTGGCATGAGCCGGATGTAACGATCCTGGAGGGCTTCCTTGCAAGAGGAGACAGAAGATGCGCCCAGGTTATCCTGAAAGCCTATGAAAAAGGCGCCTTATATGATGCCTGGTCGGAAAGCTTCCGCTATGAAATCTGGAAAGAAGCTTTTACAGAGACAGGAATCGATCTGGATTTCTACACCCTGCGGGAACGTTCCACAGATGAGATCCTTCCATGGGATTTCATCGATGCAGGTGTGACAAAGCAATTCCTGATCCGGGAATGGAAGCAGGCGAAAAATGAGACTGTGACACCGAACTGCCGTCAGCAGTGTTCCGGCTGCGGTGCGAAACGATATGGAGGAGGCGTATGCTATGAAGGTTAGGATTAAATTCAGTAAACAGGGACCTATGAAATTTATCGGCCATCTTGACACCATGCGCTATTTCCAGAAGGCTGTTCGAAGAGCAGAACTTCCGGTTGCTTTCTCCGGAGGATACAGCCCTCATATGATCATGTCCTTTGCAGCCCCTCTTGGAGTAGGAACCACAAGCCGCGGAGAATACTTTGATCTGGAGCTGGCAGAAACCGTTCCTACCAGCGAAATTACCAGAAGACTGAACGAAACCATGGCAGAAGGTTTTCAGGTGATCAGCGCCCGTCAGGTAGAGGATGGAAAGGCCGGCAAAGCCATGTCCTTAGTTGCTGCGGCAGATTATCTGGTGGAATTCCGTCCCGGAAAAGAGCCTGCTGTTGAGTGGAAGAGTAAAGTCGAAGAATTTCTGGCCCAGAAGGAAATCCCGGTGACAAAGAAAACAAAGCGAAGCGAAGCAACTGTGGATATTCGTCCGTTCATCTATAAAATGGAGCTTCAGGGGGAAAAATTGTTCTTAAGCCTGGCTTCAGCAAGCGCCAACTATACCAAGCCTGAGCTTGTAACAGATACCTTCTTCAGCTGGCTTGGCACAGAACTTCCGGAATTTGCATATATGGTGGAGAGACTGGAGGTTTATGCAGACCTGGGAAAAGAGGAAAACCACAGATTTGTTTCTCTGGAAGCCTTAGGTGAGGAAGTTGAGTAAATTAATCATTACAGAAATGAAGCTTGGGGAAACCCTCTGCCGGATCTGCGCCTCAGAAGAGGAAGGTCAGATTACGGAACTTCGTGCAGAGCCCTGCGGCAGGCAATCCAAGCTTGGAAATATTTATGTGGGACAGGTGGAAAATCTTGCTTCCAACATCGGCGCAGCCTTTGTACAGATCGCGCCGGGAGAGCGATGCTATTTCCCCCTCACAGAAGCAGAATACTGTATTTTTGCTTCGTCCGGTAAAAAGGACCAGCTCCCCTTAAAGCCCGGAGATGAAATTCTGGTACAGGTCAGCAGGGAAGCTATGAAGGGAAAGCTCCCGGCACTTTCCTCAAACCTGAATTTCACAGGAAAATATCTTGTCCTTACAACGGGAAATAAAAAGTTCGGCCTGTCCGGGAAACTTGCCGCAGAGGACAAAAAACGTCTCAGCAAGTGGCTGGAGGAGGAAATCCTGCGCCCGGATAAGGAGTACGGTCTCGTTGTCCGGACAAATGCCGCAGAGGCATCCAAAGAGGAAATCGAAAAGGAGCTGGCATATCTAAAACGCCAGTACCATAAAGCCGTTGTGGACGGCAGGTGCAGAACCTGCTTCAGCTGTGTTTACGAGACAGAGCCTTTCTATCTCTCTGCAGTGCGCGACGCCAGCATCCGCAGTCTGGAGGAGATCGTCACAGACGTTCCTGAGATCAGAGACCGGCTTCTGGCATACCTGGAGGAAAACAGTCCCCAGGAAGCAGCCAAGCTTTCCTTCTATCAGGACAGACTGCTTCCCCTGTACAAGCTGCACCGGCTGGAAAATGCCATCGATACCGTATATAAAGAAAAGGTCTGGCTGAACAGCGGCGGCTTTCTTGTAATCCAGCAAACGGAAGCCTTCGTCTCCATCGATGTAAACAGCGGAAAGTTCACAGGAAAGAAAAAGGCATCGGAAACCTACCGGAAAATCAATCTGGAAGCTGCAAAAGAAATCGCCAGACAGCTCCGTCTCCGGAACCTGTCCGGAATCATTTTGATCGACTTTATCAATATGGAAAATCCGGATCATCGGGAGGAACTCTTTCATGTACTGCAGAAATTCCTGCGCAAAGACCCGGTAAAGAGCCGCGCCATTGACATCACCCCTCTCAATATTCTGGAAATGACCAGAAAAAAGGTTCGCAGGCCTTTGATAGAAGACCTTCGGGAAATTCAGGAAAATTTTTGACAAAAGTTTTTCATAAACCTATTGACGAATGAGAATTTGTCTGTTATTATAACGAAGTATGCCGCACAAAGAGGTTCAAGCGCCGTAAGGCCACCATATTTGGCGAGTAAAGTTCATAGGAGGTGCCACAAATGTACGCAATTATTGCAACAGGTGGTAAACAGTACAAAGTTGCTGAAGGCGACGTAATCAGAGTTGAGAAACTCGGTGTTGAAGCTGGTGAAACCGTAACTTTTGACAATGTTATTGCTGTAAGCAACGACGGTTTAAAAGTTGGAGAAGATGTGAAAGATGCCAGTGTTACCGCTTCTGTAGTTGAAAATGGTAAAGCTAAAAAAGTTATCGTTTACAAATACAAAAGAAAAACTGGATATCACAAGAAAAACGGTCATAGACAGCAGTACACTAAAGTAAAAATCGAAAAGATCAATGCTTAATCTGGTGTCATTATGATTACAATTACAGTTAAGAAGAGAAAAGGAAATTATCTGGAATTTGAATCAAAGGGACATGCAGGCTACGCAGAGGAAGGACAGGATATTATCTGTGCCGCTGTGTCTGTGTTGGTGATCAATACAGTGAATTCCCTTGAGTCATTCACAGAGGATCAATTTGAAGCGCAGGAACGCGACGGTTATGTTTCTTTCCGGTTTACAGCTCCGGTTACAGAGAAGGGGAAACTTCTCATGGATTCCCTTGTTCTCGGATTAACAGAAATTGAGCATAGTTATAAGAATCGATATTTGACAGTAAAAGTCAAGGAGGTGTAACAACATGATGAAAATGAACCTTCAGTTATTCGCACATAAAAAAGGTGTTGGTTCTACAAAGAACGGCCGTGACTCCGAGTCTAAGAGATTAGGTGCGAAAAGAGCAGATGGACAGTTCGTTAAAGCTGGAAATATTCTTTACAGACAGCGTGGAACAAAAATTCACCCAGGTGAAAATGTAGGCTGTGGTAAAGATTACACATTATTTGCACTTACAGATGGTGTAGTAAGATTCACCAGAAAAGGACGCGATAAGAAACAGGTTTCTATCGTTCCGGTAGAGGCAGAATAATTAGCAGTTAAGTGGGAGGGCTTCAAATCTAATTAAGGTTTGGAGCCTTTCTTTTGATAAAGCAGGTATAAACAGAGCAGAGAAAGAATCGAGGTGTCAACATGTTTGCAGACAGAGCGAAAATTTGGATCCGCTCCGGTAAGGGCGGAGACGGTCACGTTAGTTTCCGCAGAGAGCTTTATGTTCCCAACGGTGGTCCTGACGGCGGCGACGGCGGCCGTGGGGGCAATGTGATCTTCGAGGTCGATGAAGGCCAGAACACCCTGGGCGACTATCGACACAAAAGAAAATATAAAGCGGAAGACGGCAAAGAGGGCGGTAAGAAGCGCTGCCACGGCGCCGACGGCAAGGATATTGTATTAAAGGTTCCCGAGGGAACTGTTATCATGGAAGCAGAGTCACGCAAAGTTATTGCTGACATGTCCGGAGATAACAAAAGACAGATCATCTTAAAAGGCGGCAACGGCGGCAAGGGAAATATGCACTATGCCACAGCAACAATGCAGGTTCCCAAATATGCACAGCCCGGACAGCCCGCCCAGGAGCTTGAGGTTCTTCTTGAGCTTAAGGTAATTGCGGATGTGGGACTGGTAGGTTTCCCCAATGTAGGAAAGTCCACCTTCCTCTCCCGGGTGACCAATGCACAGCCGAAAATTGCCAATTATCATTTCACCACCTTAAGCCCCAATCTGGGTGTGGTAGATACAGAAAACGGCGGTTTCGTCATCGCGGATATCCCGGGACTCATCGAAGGTGCCTCCGAAGGTGTGGGACTTGGTCATGAATTCCTTCGCCACATCGAAAGAACCCGTGTGATCATCCACATTGTAGACGCAGCATCCACAGAAGGCCGTGACCCAATCGATGATATTTACAAAATAAATAAAGAGCTGGAAGCCTATAATCCTGAGATTGCCGCAAGACCTCAGGTGATCGCAGCCAATAAGATTGACTGTATTTTTGACGGAGAAGACGATCCTGTGGAAAAAATCCGTAGGGAATTTGAGCCGAAAGGCATTGAAGTATACCCCATTTCCGCAGTGAGCGGTCAGGGCGTAAGAGAGCTTTTGTTCCATGTAAAAGAGCTTCTGGATAACTGCGAACGTGAGCCGATCGTATTTGAACAGGAATT
>DXXQ01000242.1 GCA_019416265.1 Clostridiales bacterium
CACTGCACTATCGTTGCTGTGAACGGAGTGAACAGTAACCATTGCGTTGTCTGCTTTTGTGATTTTTGCTGTCTGTACTGTAAAAATAAAAGTGTTCATGATACAATAGAATTAGAAAACTTTGAATTTTGCAACCTGACAAATCTTCACAGGCTTTGACCGGAAAAAAAGTTAGGACACCTGCAGCTTCTGTTTAAGGAGGTATGATAATGGCAACAGGAATTATGATAACGGGGCCTTCAGGGGCTGGAAAAACGACGCTGGGAAAGCTGGCAGCCAAAGAATTGGGATATACTTTTGTGGATATTGACGAGTATATTTGGCGTAAGGATACGGAGATCCCTTTTTCTGCAATGTATCCCAAGGCTGAAAAAATCAGCAGGTTACAAGAAGCGATATCTAATTGTGAGCACTTCGTAATGGCTGGTTCTATGGATTCGTTTCATGAATATTTTGATTTTTGCTTTGAATTGGTCGTACACCTTTATGCAGATGCACAAATCCGTGTAAGGCGCGTACATGAGCGGGAGCTTGAACAGTTTGGCGAACGAGTTTTAGAAGGAGGAGATATGTATGAAGAGCATCAAAGAATGTTAAGTGATATCGCCGGATATGACAATGGGATTGGCGGCTGCACTCTGCAACAGCATGAGGACTGGATAAAATCTCTTAAATGTAAAGTGATACGACTAGATGGTACAAATACACTGGATAGGAATCTGAATATTATTATTGATACATACAAAAAACGATAGCTTCCAGAGTGTCTAACAAAACAAGAAGCATATATAATGGCTGTGCATCTTTGGTGCGCGGCTGTTTTGTGATATGGAATACATGCAATGAGTGGTTTCTTGAAAAGAGCGCAAGATGGATAAAAAAGAGAGGATTGAAAAACAGATTTATATGTTAAAGGGAATTCGCGAGAGGTTAGAAAGGAAAAAACAATATGGATAAATTAAAAAAAGATACGGTATACTACCACCTTCCCGGTTTATTTGAGTTCTACGAATTGTATTGTGTGTTTTTGCCTTTATATCGTGAGCACAGGGAATATTTTTACGATTGGTGTGAGATAGGCTCTGTTTATGGCGCTCCGGCAGATTGTATCTGGGGCGGAGGGCGCGTCGGAGGAGGAGACTGCAGTCCCCGGGAGGTTCTGGCTTTGATGAGGGAGTACGGAATTTCGGCCCGATTAACATTCAGCAATTCTCTTTTGAGAGAAGAGCATCTTTCGGATAAGAAATGCAATACCCTTTGTACGCTGTTTTCGGAACAAGGGGGAAAACGAAATGGTGTCATTGTGCACTCGGACTTACTGTTAGACTATCTGAAAAGGAATTATCCGGAACTTTATTTTGTATCCTCCACCACAAAGGTACTGACAGACTTTGAAAAGTTTCTGGAGGAGATAAAAAGAGAGGATTTTCTGTATGCAGTGCCGGATTTTAGACTGAATAAGCGATTGGATAAGTGGAAGACCCTGCCAGAAGAGCTGAAGGATAAGGTGGAATTTCTTTGTAATGAATGCTGCTGGTTTGGATGCAGAGAACGAAAACTTTGCTATGAAGTGGTCAGCCGCAGAAATCTGGGAGAAAAATGTCCGGAACATCGTTGTACCGCACCTGATGCCGGGGAGGGCTACCGCTTTTCAAAAGCAATGACGAACCCGGGATTTATTGGAGTGGAGGATATCCAAAACATATATCTGCCCATGGGATTTTCCAACTATAAAATAGAGGGCAGAGGACTTGGAAGTGCTCTCATCCTGGAATTTTTACTTTATTATCTGACAAAACCGGCGTATCATCTTCATGTCAGAGAAAAAATCTACCTGGACAATATGCTGGATCTGTTTTGAGCAGCATACGGAAAAAGAGATAGCGAAAAGTAATTTTTGGAAGAAGCAAAATGATCATCGAAGGAAATAAAAAAGAAAAAGAAGCAATGGAACAGTTCCATATCAATGCAAAAATCAAGCTACTGTCAGAATTGACAGAGCATACGATTGCCAATGAAATCGAGGTGCCCCATGAGATATTAAGAAAAGAATGCTGCAAAACAGACCATTAACCCTCTGTTTTGCAGCATTTTACAGTTACCTGTTTTTTTCGATGAGCTCTGCGTGAACCTGCTGGGCAAAGTTGTTGAGCATGTGAATGGTTGTCCGGATATCCTCTCTTGTGGTTTCCGGATGAAGAGCACAGAGGCGAAGAACTTTTTTCCCGTTTAATACAGTTGTGAAAACGGCGGCGTAGCCTGTGCCAAGGATACGTTCGGAAAGCTTTTCGTTTAGAAGATCCGTTTCCTCTGCAGACAGATCCTCCGGAGCATAGCGGAAGTTTATCATGGCGAGCTGGGCAGGAGAAACGATTTCCCAGTGATCCAGCTCACGAAGAGCCTCTTCGGCCCATGAGGCAAGCTCAAAACCGTGTTCGATCGCACTTCCGATGAGATCTGTGCCAAGAACCTGAAGAGTGAGCCAGAGCTTCAGCCCCCGGGCAGGGCGTGTAAGCTCCATACCGATATCCCAGGGATTGATATGTTCGCTGTCGCTTTCGATATCCTGCAGGTATTCCGGACTCACATGGAAGCTGCGGAAGAGATGACGCACATCCTTTACCAGAACCATGGCGCATCCGTAAGTCTGAAACAGCCATTTATGAGCATCCCAGCTTAAGCTGTCTGCAAGCTCTGTGCCTTTCAGAAGATGACGGTATTTGGGACTGAGAAGAACAGAAGCGCCGAAAGCGCCGTCAATGTGGAACCAGAGATCCTGTTCCCTGCAGACTGCGGCAATTTCCGGAAGAGGATCGATACTTCCTGTATTGGTTGTTCCGGCAGTTCCGATCACAACAAAGGGAAGAAGTCCTGCCTCTTTATCTGCGACTATCGCTTCCTTCAGATCGCGGATCTTCATCTGAAAACGGCTGTTAGTGGGGATGGTGCGGATCCGGCTCTGAGGGATTCCGATGATACGCAGCCCTTTTGCAACAGAACTATGCGTCTGGTCTGAGACATAGGCAACGCCGAGGTGCATGGTTTCGTCGGTGAGCTTACAGTCGCGGGCTGCTGTAAGAGCCGTGATATTTGCCATGGAGCCGCCGCTGACAAATACGCCGCCCGGGTGGTCGGTAAATCCGGCCTGGGAGCAGAGCCAGTGAATGACTTCCTGTTCAATACAATTGACAGTAGGAGCAAGCTTACAGCCTCCTGCGTGGATATTGTAGGCGGCAGTCATAATATCGCCAAGCCATGAGATGGAAGAAGCCGGACCTGGTACGAAGCCGAAGAAACGGGGGTGGTTGCCGTCGCCCCGGTACCGGTATACGTCCTTCATCATTTCCTCTACCACCTCTGCGGCAGGACGTCCGTCCCGGGAAAAACCGATCTGACGGATTTTTTCCGTCTGCTCTTCAGCAGTATACCAGGTCACATTCTGGGAATGGATGTCACGTTTTTCCTCACAGAATTTATGTACAAAAGACTGGACGATTTCCTCCAGTTGTGCTGTATTTAAAACATTTTCGCTGTTGATCATAATTAAGTAAATCCTCCTGAATGCAAAATTTTCTGTCTTTCTTTACATGAAACTGAACATAGTGTACACTAAGTAAACATATATGTAAAATTCATGTATTTTATATTATATATGAAAATAATTAATAAGAGGAAAAGCTATGGAGTTAAGAAATATTAATACCTTCTTAAAAACTGCGGCTACCCAGAATATTTCCAAGGCAGCCAGAGCGCTTGGATATTCCCAGTCTGCAGTGACAGTGCAGATCCGTCAGCTGGAAAAAGAACTGGGGATCCAGCTTTTTGAAAGAATCGGAAAAAAGATTTCTCTTACAGAAAGAGGAGTGGAATTTACAGCATACGCAAATGAAATTATGAGGGTGACAAATCAGGCTCTTACTTTTGCAAGTGTGGAAGGAGAAATGGAAGGCACCCTGAGAATCGGAGGAGTTGAATCGGTCAGTACTGCAATTTTGCCGGAGATGATCCATTCTTTTCACAGGCAGTATCCGAAGGTGAGACTGGTGATGAAGTCTGGCACAATGGACGAGCTTATGGAAATGGCGCGTCAAAATGAAATTGATCTGCTGTATACACTTGACCGCAAAATATGCAGATCCGAGTGGAAATGTGTGGCGCAAAAAGAAGAAAAAATCGTGTTTGTAACCCTTTACGATGAGAAGCTTTCAAGGACGGAGGCAGTGCCCATACAGGAACTGATAGAAAAACCGTTCATATTGACAGAAATGGGAGCTGCATACCAATATGAACTGGAGCGGCTGCTTGCGGAACGGGAGCTGGAGGTACGCCCTATTCTGGAACTGGGAAATACGGACACGATTATCAAGCTGTTAAAACGGGGCATGGGCTGCTCCTTTCTGCCGGAATTTACAGTAAAGGAAGATCTGGAACAGAAAACGCTGTGCCAGGTGCATACAGACCTTCCTCAGGTTGTGATGTACAGTCAGCTTTTTTAC
>DXXQ01000243.1 GCA_019416265.1 Clostridiales bacterium
GCCTTTTTCCAGAAGGAATTAAGCAAATGTATCCGCTGTAATGCCTGCAAAAATGTCTGTCCGGCCTGCAGCTGCCGTAAATGTGTTTTTGACAGTGATAAGTTTGACAGTTCCCAGAAGGCAAATGTGGACTCCTTTGAGGAAAAAATGTTCCATGTCATCCGTGCCTTCCATGTAGCGGGAAGATGTACAGACTGCGGTGAGTGCAGCAGAGTATGTCCGCAGGGCATTCCGCTTCACCTTTTCAACCGTAAGTTTATTAAAGATATTAACGAGTTCTACGGCGAGTACCAGGCTGGAGAGGATACAGATTCCAAAGGTCCTCTTACAAACTTTGACTTCGAAGATGTTGAGCCCGGTATAGTAGCAGAAAGGGGATAATGTATGTTAAAAATTAAAGCAGAAAATCTGCCGGCATTATTCCGTAAAATTGCCGCAGAGCAGGAATTATATTTACCGGTGAAGGAAGCAGGTCAGGTGAACTTTGCAGCATGGAGCGAAGATGCCGAAGTTTCCCTTGATACCTTAAAAACCGTAAAATCACCAAAAGATGCCTTTTTCCCACAGAGCGAAAATCTTTACAGCTGTGTGAAGGACGGCAAAAAGATTTCTATTGAGCCGGGAGCTTTAAAAGAGCAGAATTTCGTGCTTTTCGGCATGAAGGCCTGCGATATCCAGGGCGTTAAGGTTCTCGACAATGTATTCTTAAGCGAGCCTGTAGATACGTTCTACGCTGCAAGACGCGACCATGGCACAATTGTTGCCCTTGCCTGTCACGAGCCGGAAGAAAGCTGTTTCTGCAAGGTTTTCGGTATTGACTGTGCGGATCCTGTGGCTGATGTTGCCACATGGATGATCGAAGGCGAGTTATACTGGAAAGCTCTTTCCGAAAAAGGAGAGGCCCTTACAGAAGCTGTGAAAGATCTTCTCACAGATGCTGAGGAAGCAAAGGTGGAAGAGGAAAAACAGGCGATCCGCACAATCGTGGAAAAGCTTCCGTACTCCAATCTTTCTTTAGAAGGATGGGGAGAGGAAGACTACATGGAAAGATTTAATTCTTCTGTGTGGGAAGAGCTTTATAAGCCATGTCTGGCATGCGGAACCTGTACCTTTGTATGCCCCACCTGTCAGTGCTATGACATTAAAGATTATGATACCGGACACGGCGTACAGCGTTACCGCTGCTGGGATTCCTGTATGTACTCCGATTTTACCATGATGGCGCACGGAAATAACCGTACCAGCCAGATGCAGCGTTTCCGCCAGAGATTTATGCACAAGCTTGTTTACTACCCTGTAAACAATAACGGCATGTTCTCCTGTGTGGGCTGCGGCCGCTGTGTGGAAAAATGTCCATCTGCCTTAAATATTGTAAAAGTGATCAAAGCATTCGAAAAACAGGGAGGTGAAAACTGATGTGCGAACATAATCACGAACACGGACAGGACCATGAATGTACCTGTCATAAAGACTATAAATTAGACACTCTGATTCCCATGGTGGGTGTGATCACCGATATCAGAGAGGAGACACCGGATGTAAAAACCTTCCGTGTAAATGCTCCGGAGGGAGGCAAGCTGTTTGAACATATGCCCGGCCAGTGCGCCATGCTTTGTGCCCCCGGCGTAAGTGAAGGTATGTTTTCCATCACATCTTCACCTACAAATAAAGAATACCAGGAATTCAGTATAAAGAAATGCGGTATGCTTACCGATTATCTTCACAGCCTTGAGGTGGGAGATGAGATTACAGTCCGCGGTCCATACGGAAATCATTTCCCTGTGGAAGAGGAGTTAAAGGGAAAAAATCTCCTCTTTATCGCAGGCGGTATCGGTCTTGCCCCGCTTCGCTCTGTGATCAATTATGTACTGGATAATCGCGAAAACTACGGTACGGTAGATATTCTCTACGGTTCCCGTTCCGCAGACGATCTGGTACAGTTAAAGGAAATCCAGGAAGTCTGGATGAAAGCAGAGGGCGTAAACGTATACCTTACCATCGACCGTGAGCAGGAGGGATGGGACGGCCATGTGGGCTTTGTTCCGTCTTACTTAAAGGAGATCGGCTTCGATACCGACAAGACAGCCCTTGTCTGCGGGCCGCCGATCATGATTAAATTTGTACTTGCAGGCTTAGAGGAGCTGGGCTTCTCCAGAGAGCAGGTATACACCACATTAGAGCTCAGAATGAAGTGTGGCGTAGGCAAATGCGGCCGCTGCAACATTGGCTCCAAATATGTATGTAAAGATGGTCCTGTATTCCGCTGCGACGAGATCGACGAATTACCGGCGGAGTATTAATTTCAGTATTGAGAGGAAAATAAACAATGGAAAAAATGGTTAATGTATATTTTTTCGGTAAAAAATACAGCGTACCTGCAGAGCTCACCATTATGACAGCCATGGAATATGCCGGCTACACCCTGAAAAGAGGCTGTGGCTGCCGTCATGGCTTTTGTGGAGCCTGTGCCACAATTTACAGAATCAAGGGACAGAATGAGCTGAAGACATGTCTGGCCTGTCAGACACAGGTTCAGGAGGGAATGTACGTTGCAAGTATTCCGTTCTTCCCCACAGATAAGAGAACCTACGACATCAACGAGATCAAACCCAACCAGCAGATCATGATGGAGCTTTATCCGGAAATTTACAGCTGCATCGGCTGTAACGCATGTACAAAAGCGTGTACCCAGGACTTAAATGTTATGCAGTACATTGCCTATGCACAGCGCGGCGAGTTCGAAAAATGTGCGGAAGAGTCCTTTGACTGTGTAGGCTGCGGCTGCTGCTCCGTAAGATGTCCGGCAGAGATTTCCCATCCTATGGTTGGTCTTCTTGCAAGACGTCTCACCGGTAAATACATCGCTCCGAAGTCTGAGCACCTTGAGAAACGTGTAGAGGAGATCAACAGCGGGGCATATGACGAGCTCATCGAGCAGATCATGCAGAAACCGATCACAGAGATGCAGGAACTTTACAATAACAGAGATATCGAGAAATAAGGAGGGCAATCATGTATACACCATATCCAGAAAATATGATGGAATCTATCAAAAAGGTAGAGGCTACAAGAGCAGAACGTATGGCGACAGAGCCGGCGCGTCTTTCTGCAGAAGAAAAAGATGCACTCCTGAAAGAATTCCACCCAGATTATAACCCGGATGCTTTTGCTGAGATCAAGGTTGGACCGAACAAAGGAGAAAAAGCTCCTCTGGAGCTGGCACACCTTCTTCATTCCACAAGCCGCATCCAGAATGAAAATATTGACCTTTCCAAGGTAGACTACGACGTAGACGTACTTGTTATCGGCGGCGGCGGCGCAGGCTCCTCCTGTGCCATTGAAGCCCACAATGCAGGCGCCAATGTTATGATCGTGACAAAGCTCCGTATCGGAGATGCCAACACCATGATGGCAGAAGGCGGTATTCAGGCAGCAGATAAAGAGAACGATTCTCCTGTACAGCATTACCTGGACTGCTTCGGCGGCGGACATTTCGCAGGAAGACCGGAACTGGTAAGACGTCTTGTAATGGAGGCTCCGGATGCCATTAAATGGCTTAACGAGCTCGGCGTTGAGTTTGATAAAGAAGAAGACGGAAATATGATCACCACACACGGCGGCGGTACTTCCAGAAAGAGAATGCATGCTGCAAAGGACTACTCCGGCGCTGAGATCATGCGTACCATCCGTGATGAGGTGATTAACCGCGGGATTCCGGTTGTGGAATTTACTTCTGCAGTTGAGCTTATCAAAGATGAAAAGGGCCAGGTGGCAGGTGCTGTCCTCCAGAATATGGAAACGGGAGATTACCTTGTTGCAAGAGCAAAAACTGTTGTAATTGCCACAGGCGGTGCGGGAAGAATGCATTATCAGGGCTTCCCTACCTCCAACCACTACGGAGCAACAGCCGACGGCCTTGTTCTCGGATACCGTGCAGGCGCACCTCTTCTTTATCAGGATTCCATTCAGTATCATCCAACAGGAGCTGTTTATCCGGCACAGATTCTCGGGGCTCTTGTTACAGAAAAGGTTCGTTCCGTTGGAGCACAGCTTGTAAATGCGGAAGGTAAAGCATACATCCATCCGCTGGAAACCCGTGACGTAAATGCTTCCGGCGTAATCCGTGAGTGCCGTGAGGGCAGAGGTGTAGAGGTTCCGGGAGGTCTTAAGGGCGTATGGCTTGATACACCGATGATTGAAATTCTCGGTGGAGAGGGCACGATTGAAAAGAGAATTCCGGCCATGTTCCGTATGTACATGAACTACGGCATCGATATGAGAAAAGTGCCGATCCTCATTTACCCTACTCTTCACTATCAGAACGGCGGTATTGAAATCAACGGCGAAGGCTTTACAAAAACAATTCCGAACCTTCTTGTTGCAGGCGAGGCAGTAGGAGGAATCCACGGAAGAAACCGTCTTATGGGTAACTCTCTTCTGGATATTATCGTATTTGGCCGTAACGCAGGTAAGGCTGCGGCTGCAAAGGCAAAAGAGACAGAGCTTGGCTCTATGAATCTTGACCATATTTACAAATATGCAGAAGAATTAAAGGCAGCAGATGCAGATGAGCATGATATTTCTCCAATGCTTTTACCAAACTATGCCCGTCACGAAAGATAATCGCTTGTAATCCATAAATAAAGGGAAAAGCAGTCTTGCCTGATCATTTCTTCCGGAATGGTTGACAGGTTGGGCTGCTTTGCTATAATGAAAGAAATGACAAAACAAGTCCTTGTTTTGATCTGAATGAACAATACTCACAGGAGGAGAGAAAGCAATGCGTGAAATTGAAGTAAGCAGACTTACAGACGTAATCGAAAAGCTCTGTATCGAAGCAAACAATCATCTTCCGGAAGATGTAAAATGTGCGATCAAAAATTGCCGTGCGTGTGAAGATGGAGAGATCGCCAAGGGCGTTCTCGACAACATTATCGAAAATTTTGAAATCGCTGATACCGAAAATGTACCGATCTGTCAGGACACAGGTATGGCATGTGTATTCCTGGAAATCGGACAGGAGGTTCATTTTACAGGCGGAGATTATACAGAGGCTATTAACGAAGGTGTCCGCAGGGGCTATGATAAAGGTTACTTACGCAAATCCGTAGTGAAAGATCCGGTCCGCCGCGGGAATACAGGAGATAATACTCCGGCTATGATCTACACAGAGATCGTTCCGGGAGATCAGGTTAAGATCACAGTTGGTCCGAAAGGCTTCGGAAGTGAGAATATGAGCCAGATCCGCATGTTTAAGCCGTCTGCAGGTCTTCAGGGAATCAAGGATTTCATCCTGGAAGCAGTAGAAACAGCAGGTCCCAACCCCTGTCCTCCGATGGTAGTTGGCGTGGGTATCGGCGGTACCTTTGATAAATGTGCCCTTCTTGCAAAGAAAGCTCTGATGCGCCCTCTGGATTCTCAGAATCCGGATCCGTTCTACGCAGATCTTGAAAAAGAAATGCTGGAAAAAATCAATGAGCTGGGCATCGGACCACAGGGCTTTGGAGGCAAGACTACAGCCATCGGCCTGAACATCGAAACTCTGCCTACTCACATTGCCGGTATGCCATGTGCAGTGAATATCAACTGTCATGTAACCCGTCACAAAACGGAGGTGATCTAAATGGAAAAACGTCGTATTACACTGCCTCTTACAGAGGAACTGGCACGCAGCCTTCATGCAGGTGACCAGGTATTATTAACAGGAACCATTTATACTTCCCGTGATGCGGGACATAAGAGAATGTGCGAAGCCCTTGCAAAAGGCGAGGAGATCCCATTTGATCCCAAGGATGCCACAATTTACTATGTTGGACCCACTCCGGCTAAGCCGGGTGCGGTAATCGGCTCTGCCGGCCCTACAACAAGCGGACGTATGG
>DXXQ01000244.1 GCA_019416265.1 Clostridiales bacterium
ATCCATCAGCTTCCGGTTGTAGGATGTGCTCCTGAGTGGATGTCTGAAAAAGCCGTATCCATCGGTAACTATGTAATCGGTACAGGTATCGATACATTCCTTGGCGTAGATCCATACGTTTCCGGTTCTACTGAAATGGCACAGCTCCTTACAGAGGGAACAAGAAAATGGGTTGATGCTGCTTTCACAGTAGAAACAGACATCGAAAAATTAGTTGACCTGATGATTGAAAGAATTGAAGAAAAGAGAACTGCTTTAGGAATCTAATTGCTTGCATAAATCCTGAAGCTAAATTGACAAAAGGTGGATGACGTAAAATGAAAATTGCAGTTACAGGAAAAGGCGGAGTAGGTAAGACTACTTTTTCAGCAACTCTTGCCCGACTTTACGCAGCAGAGGGAAGACCTGTGCTTGCGGCAGATGTGGATCCGGATGCAAATCTGGGACTTGCCCTTGGTTTTGATGAAGAAACTCTGGATTCTATCGTTCCTATTTCCAAGATGCGTAAGCTTGTTGAGGAACGTACCGGCGCTACGGCAGGAAACCAGTTTTATCATCTGAACCCAAAGGTAGATGACATCCCGGACAAATACGGAAAGGTCTGCAACGGTGTAAGACTTCTTGTCCTGGGAACTGTGGAGACCGGCGGAGGCGGCTGTGTCTGCCCGGAGCATGTAATGCTGAAGCGTATTATCAATAATCTGGTTCTCCGCAGAGAGGACGTTGTCATTCTTGATATGGAAGCCGGTCTTGAGCATCTGGGCAGAGGAACAACAGAAGGGGTTGACGCTTTTGTTGTAGTGATCGAACCGGGTGCCAGAAGTGTCCAGACCTACAAAAATGTCAAAAGACTTGCAAAGGATCTGGGCGTATCTCAGGTAAAGGTAGTTGCCAACAAGGTGCGAAATGAGGACGACGAGAACTTTATCAGAGAACGGATTCCACAGGAAGATCTTTTGGGAATGATTCATTACAATACAGAGGTGATCGATGCAGACAGACAGGGGAAATCCCCGTTTGACTACAGTGAAGCGGTTACCAATGAGATCAAAGAGATCAAAGAAAAAATAGATCGTCAGTGATCATAAAATTTAGGAGGTATAACAGTGACTTTATTTGAAAGTGTTTTCGCAGGAAATGATGCGGTTTACGGCCTGACCGAAGGTGCTATTAACCAGGCAATCGAACAGTACGGAGCAGACAAAGCAGTCAGCTTCCCGAACACAGCTTACTCCCTGCCATGCTACTATGCAGTGACAGGAACAAAAATTTCCACTCTTGCTGAGTTAAAAGAAGGCCTTGGCGTTCTGAAAACTCTTATGACAAGAGAAAAAAGAACACATGACGTATTTATGTCAGGTGTTGCTACAGCTCTCTGCGCAGAGTTTATTGAAGTTCTGAAATATATCGATGGTGCTACTCCATACGAAGAGCCATGCTACGGACATCTTGCAGACGCAGTGATCCGTGAGCTCGGTGTTCCGCTTGTAACAGGCGATATCCCAGGCGTAGCAGTTATCCTTGGCAAAGCTGCATCACCGGAAGAAGCAGCAGCTCTTGTTAAATCCTACCAGGCACAGGGTATCCTTGTAACACTTGTAGGCGATATCATTGACCAGCTTGCTGAGATCAACTACAAAACAGGTGCAAACGTACGTGTTATCCCGCTGGGAAAAGATGTTACATCCGTTATCCATGTAGTATCTGTAGCTCTTCGTGCAGCTCTGATCTTCGGTAACGTAACACCTGGCGATGCAGGAACTCTTATGGAATACACAATGAAACGTGTACCTGCATTCGTTAACGCATTTGCACCGCTCAACGATGTGATCGTAGCTTGCGGCGCAGGCGCTATCGCTCTTGGATTCCCGGTTATCACAAACCAGGAAGACGTTGCAAGAGTTCCGAAGAGCCTTATCTGCCAGATGGATGTTTCCAAATGGAATGCAACCTCTCTGGAAGCACGTGACATCAAGATCAAAATCACAAACATCGATATTCCGGTTGCTTTCGCATCTGCTTTCGAGGGTGAGATCATCCGTCGTAAAGACATGCAGGTGGAATTCGACGGTTCCCGTGTTGACTGTGCAGAGCTTGTACAGACATGCGAGTCCAGTGAAGTAGAAGACCATAAGATTACCCTGATCGGACCGGACGTTGACGAGATGGCTGACGGCAGCAAGAACAGCATCGCTTACGTTGTTAAGGTTGCAGGCAAGAACATGCAGGCAGACTTTGAGCCGGTTATCGAGCGTAAATTCCATAACTACATCAACTGTATCGAAGGTGTTTACCATACAGGACAGCGTGATATGCAGCGTATCCGTATCAGCCACGACGCATACAACGCAGGCTTCCGTATCAAACATCTCGGTGAGGTTCTTTACTCCCAGGTTAAGAACGAATTTGATGCAGTAGTTGACAAATGTGAAGTTGTGATCTACACAGATCCAGCAGAATGTACAAGAGTACGTCACGAAGTTGCAATCCCGATCTTCGAGAAACGTGACGAGCGTCTTGACACTCTGACAGATGAGTCTGTAGACGTTTACTACAGCTGTATCCTTTGCCAGGCATTCTCCCCGTCTCACGTATGTGTTGTTACACCTGAGAGACTTGGTCTTTGCGGTGCCGTTTCATGGCTGGATGCAAAAGCTACTCACCAGCTTGATCCGAACGGACCTTGCCAGGTAATCACAAAAGAAAGACCGATCGATGAAAATCTCGGTGCTTACGAAGACGTTGATGAAGCAGTTCAGAAATTCTCACAGGGCGCTCTTGAGCACGTTACTCTGTACTCCATCATGCAGGATCCGATGACATCCTGTGGATGCTTCGAGTGTATCTGTGGTATCGAGCCATTCTCCAACGGTGTTGTAATCGCTAACCGTGAGTACGCCGGAATGACTCCTCTTGGAATGACCTTCCCAGAAATGGCTTCCATGACAGGCGGCGGTGTTCAGACACCTGGTTTCATGGGACATGGTAAACACTTCATCTCCTCCAAGAAATTCATGAAGGCAGAGGGCGGTATCGAGCGTATCGTATGGATGCCGAAAGAATTAAAAGAGTTTGTTGCTGACCGTCTGAACGCTACAGCAAAAGAACTTTACGGAATTGACAACTTCACTGACATGATCGGTGATGAGACAATCGCTGAAGATCCGGAAACATTAGTAGCATTCCTTACAGAAAAAGGACATCCTGCTCTTGGCCTGGAACCGATGATGTAATCGGAAACAGCACACCTGTGTAGGAAGGCAGGGTAAAAAGTGCGGATTTTACCTTGTCAATTACATAAGGATTGTAGTATAATTTGTTTGATAAAACGCGGTATTGAACCGACGCAGGAGAAGCGTGATCCTGCGTCGCGTTCGCGCGCAAAATATATTTTTATATAGGAGGCTAACGAGAAATGCCGTTTAATCACAAACCACAGAAGTTTAATGCAAAGATTAACACAGTAACAATCGGAAGCGGAGACAAAACTGTAACCATCGGTGGAGATTCCACATTCCCATTCTACACCTTTGATGCACCGTCAGAAAACACAGCTAAAATTGGTGTTGAGATTTCTGACCTTGGTCTGGAAGGCTTTTCAGAGGGAATCAAAGCATATTATGAAGGCGCTGAAACTATGGCTGACATCGCTAAAAAAGCAGCAGCTATGGAAGGTGCAGACTTCCTTGCTCTTACTCTTGAAGGCGGAGACCCGAATGGTGCAAATAAATCTATTGACGAGCTCATCGCTGTTGTAAAAGAAGTTGCAGAAGCAGTTGACTGTCCGTTAGTAGTTGAAGGCTGCAAAAACGTAGAAAAAGATGCAGAGCTTCTTCCGAAGGTAGCAGAAGTTCTTCAGGGAAGAAACGTTCTCATCCTTTCCGAAAAAGAAGAGAACTACAAAGCAATCGGTGCTGCAGCAGGTCTTGCATACGATCAGATCGTAGGCGCTGAGTCTGCCGTAGATATCAACCTTGCAAAACAGTTAAACGTTGTTACTACACAGTTAGGTGTTAATGCACAGAAAATCGTTATGAACATCGGCAGCGCAGCTGTCGGATACGGATACGAGTACGTTGTATCTACTATGGACCGTATCAAAGGTGCAGCTTTATCTCAGAATGATAACATGCTGCAGATGCCTATCATTACACCTGTATCTGCTGAGACATGGGGCGTTAAAGAAGCTATGGCTTCCGAAGCTGATATGCCTGAGTGGGGATCACAGGACGAGCGTGGAATCGATATGGAAATCATGACAGCAGCAGCAGACCTGGCAGCAGGTTCTGACGCGGTTATCTTAAGACATCCGCAGTCTGTTGCAACAATTTCCAAAATGATCAAAGCACTTGCGTAATTGAATAGGAGGAAGAAACTATGGCACTGAATGGTATTCAGATCTTTAAATTAACACCAAAGAAAAACTGTAAGGAATGCGGATGCCCGACATGTATGGCTTTCTCTATGAAAGTTGCACAGGGCGCTATGCAGATTGACCAGTGTCCGCATATGTCCGATGAAGCAATTGCTTCCTTATCCGAGGCAACTGCTCCGCCAATGAAAACAATTAAGATCGGTACAGGCTCCGAGGAATTTACACTTGGCGGCGAAACTGTATTATTCAGACATGAAAAAACTTTTGTGAGCAAACCAAGATATGCAGTATCTCTTTGCACAGGCATGGACGATGCTACAGTAGAAGCAAAGCTTGCTGAGATCCCGAAGGTTGATTACGACCGTATCGGTGAGAGAATGTACGCTGAGCTTGTATATGTAAACTGCATGGAAGGTGCAGACACAGCAGCATACACAGCATTAGTTGAAAAAGCAGCAGGTCTTGGAAGAACTCTTGTATTAGGATGTAAAGATCCTGAGACAGCTAAAGCAGCTCTTGCAGTATGCAAAGACAGCAAACCGGTATTAAACGGAGCTGACGCATCCAACTATGAAGCAATGAACGCAGTTGCTACAGAAGCTGGCGTAGTTCTCGGTGTATCCGGAAAAGACATTAACGAATTATATGATACAACAGCAGCTCTTGAGAAACTTGGAAACAAGAATCTGGTATTAGACGTTACAGGAGCTGACGTAAAAGAAACATTTGCTAACGCAGTTATGGTTCGTCGTGCAGCACTCAAAGATCAGGACAGAACTTTCGGATATCCATCCATCGTGAACCTGGCTAAACTTGCAAAAGGCGATCACCACTTACAGGCAGCATTAGCATCTGTATTCACAATGAAATACGGTTCCATCATCGTTATGGAGCAGATGACATACGCAGAAGCTCTTCCGTTATACGGACTTCGTCAGAACGTATTCACTGACCCGCAGAAACCGATGAAAGTTGAACCGGGCATCTACCCATTAAACGGTGCAGATGAGAACTCCTTAGTAGTTACTACTGTTGACTTTGCCCTTACATACTTCGTAGTATCCGGTGAGTTAGAGCGTTCCGGCGTTCCGCTTAACCTTGTTATCAACGATGCAGGCGGACTTTCCGTACTTACTTCCTGGGCTGCCGGTAAATTCTCCGGAAACAGCATCTCCAAATTCATCATTGAGAATGTTGAGCCTAAGGTAAAATGCAGAAAACTCGTTATCCCGGGTAAAGTAGCAGTTCTGAAAGGTGATCTCGAAGCAAAACTTCCAGGATGGGAGATTATCGTAGGACCAAGAGAAGCTGTACAGCTTGTTAAGTTCCTTAAAGATATGCAGTAAAAACAACTGTAAACCCAGTGAACAGTAATAAAAAACATACAATAATTTTTTAAAGGAGACACGGGTATGGCAAAATTTGTAACAATTGGAGAAAGACTTTCCACTACAGCACCTGCAGTTAACAAAGCATTTACAGAAAGAGATGCAGAGCCGATCATCAAAAGAGCAAAACAGCAGCTTGATGCAGGCGCTACTTATCTTGATGTAAATATCGGACCTGCTGAGAACGATGGCGAAGACTTAATGAAATGGGCAGTTCAGCTTCTTCAGTCTGAGTTTGACAACGTTCCTCTTGCACTGGATACAACAAATATGAAAGCAATCGAAGCTGGTATTTCCGTATACAACCGTGCAAAAGGAAAACCGATCGTAAACTCTGCTGACGCAGGCGACAGAATCGCAAACATCGACCTTGCAGCAGCTAACGATGCAATCGTTATCGCACTTTGCTCTTCCGGTATGGTTGCAGCAGATAACGACGAGCGTATGATGCACTGCCAGAACATGCTTGAGAGAGGTATGATGCTTGGCATGGATCCATCTGATCTGTGGTTTGACCCATTATTCCTGGTTGTAAAAGGAATGCAGGAAAAACAGATGGAAGTTCTGGAAGCGATCAAAATGTTCTCTGATATGGGACTGAACTCTACTGGTGGTCTTTCCAATAACAGTAACGGTATGCCGAAACATATCCGTCCGATTATGGACTCTGCTCTGGTAGCTATGGCTATGATGAATGGTCTTACATCAGCAATCGTTAACCCTAACGACCTTCGTCTGATGGAAACCATCAAATCCTGTGATGTATTCAAAAACAACACACTGTACGCAGATTCCTACCTGGAAATCTAATCAGTTTGCAGCCGAAGGACGCCTTCTCCGGAAGGCGTCACGGTTCAATAGAGTACATGACTATGAGGGCTGGAGACTTCGGTCTTCAGCCCTTTCTTATTTATAACAAGAACGACACAAAAGGCTATAAGAAAGGTGGTTGCCGATGTTTAAGGTAACATTTGCATTCGAAGACGGCAGTGTGGTAGAAGCATTTGCCAATGACGGGGATAATTTACTTGAAGTAGCTCGTGGAGCGAATGTAGCGATCGATGCGCCGTGTTCCGGAAATGCATCCTGCGGAAAATGTCGTGTGCAGTTAAAAAGCGGAGAACTTAACAGTAAAAAAACACTTCATATTTCAGAGGAAGAATATCAGGCAGGATGGAGACTTTCCTGTACAAGTACAGTTTGCGGAGATGTTACAGTGCTTGTCCCTGATATTGCGTCTGCTTATAAGAGCAGAATGAAAGTCGCTGACTTAAGTTCCAAAGAGGAAATTGCCATTTTTGAAAATGCCAAAAAAGACATCCAGTTTTCAGGCATTGAATTAAAAAACAGCCTTGATATCGTAGAAGTGACCATGGATCCTCCGTCTCTGGATGATACCATGCCTGACAACGAACGACTGGTACGCGCACTGCGTAAATTTTTGAATATCAGGAGAGTCAGAATCCCTTATGCAGTATTAAAGAAGCTTCCTGATGTTCTCAGAGAAAATGATTTTTCAGTAAAATGTGTTCTTCGCACGACTTCAGAAGATATGTTTGTCTATGATGTATTCGGAAAAGAGGAGGAAGTCGTGATCGGCGGTGTTGCCATCGATATTGGAACAACAACGGTGTCTGCTGTACTGATCAACATGGAAAACGGTGAGATCCTGGCAAAAGGCTCTGCCGGAAACGGTCAGATCCGTTTTGGCGCGGATGTTATCAACCGTATTATCGAGTCACAGAAACCGGGGGGACGGAAGAAGCTTCAGGATGCTGTGATCAAAGAGACGATCAATCCGATGATCCATGAAATGTGTAAAAATGCGAACTTCCCGAAGACGCAGATTTACAGAATGTGCGTAGCAGCAAATACGACTATGAATCATCTGTTTGCAGGAATCAATGCAGACCCGCTGCGTATGGAACCATATATTCCTGCATTCTTTAAAACCAATTCCCTGTTTGCTTCTGATGTGGGAATTGATATCAATCAGGATGCACATATCATTGTTGCACCAAATATAGGAAGCTATGTAGGCGGTGACATCACTGCCGGTACGCTGGTGAGCGAAATCTGGAACAGACCGGAATTCTCCCTGTTTATCGACCTTGGTACAAACGGAGAGCTTGTTTTCGGAAACTCTGATTTTATGATGAGCTGCGCATGTTCAGCAGGCCCTGCCTTTGAGGGCGGAGATATCAGCTGCGGTATGCGTGCCACAGACGGAGCCATTGAGGCATGTACCATTGACAAAGAGACCATGGAGCCTTCCTTTAAGGTGGTAGGCGATCCGGGAACAAAGCCTATCGGACTTTGCGGTTCCGGTATCATCGATGTGATCAGTGAGCTCTTTATGTGTGAGATCATCAACCCGAAGGGTAAATTTATCCGTGAGGGCAAACGGATCAAACACGATAAATACGGAATGGGAAGCTATGTTCTTGCCTTTGAGGAAGAGGCTGGCTCTGTAAAGGATGTAGAGATCACAGAGGTGGATATCGACAACTTCATCCGTGCAAAGGGCGCTATTTTCTCCGCGATCCGCACCATGCTGTCCTCCCTGGACTTTGATATCAGCATGATCGACGATGTCTATGTTGCAGGAGGTATCGGAAGCGGAATCAATATGAAAAACGCAGTTAATATCGGTATGTTCCCGGATATTCCTCTGGATAAATTCCATTACATTGGAAACTCCTCCCTTACAGGCGCATATCTGATGCTTCTGTCCACACCGGCAGAAAAGAAGACCTATGAGCTTGCGTCAAATATGACTTATATGGAGCTTTCCACAGTTCCGACTTACATGGATGAATTTGTAGGCGCCTGCTTTATCCCGCATACAGACACTTCCATGTTCCCTACTGTAATGGAAGAAATCCAGAGCAGATCTTAAAAAACAGCCGGAGGTAAAAATGGCTTTTACGATCAGTGACTTAAATTACGAGAAAGACAGCAAAGAAAGAATGCCCTGGGAGCATTATATGGAGGAGTATAAAAACGCCGATCCTGCTGAGATCGCATCAAGGCTTGAAATTCCCTATGACCGGGAAAAGAAGGCGTTTACCCTGACAATGCTCGGTACGCAGTACCAGATCACCTATCCTGATTTCCAGGTCAGCCACAGGCCGGACCAAAAGGGCTTCTATCCGCTGGAAACTATGATCTATGCAAAAATCCTTACGATCCGTTTTCTGCTCCACGGTATGAAATCCACGGGAACAGGAGCGTTTAAAACTTACCGCGAAATGCCCTGGGGAGAAGTATATCTCCGCCAGTTTGACGGACGCTGTATCAAGCGTCTGGCATTTACCTACGGTATGCGTCTGCAGGACTTTGGCAGGATCATGGAACACATAAAGGCGCTTCCTGTAAGGCATGGGGACATTGCCTATGAGGTGGAGATCTTCCCGGATTATAAAATTCAGATGATCCTGTGGGAAGGTGACGAGGAATTCCCTCCCTCTTCCCAGATCCTCTTCTCAGACAACTTCCCTGTAGCCTTTCAGGCAGAGGATATGGCGGTCATGGGGGATGTGATCATCGGATCTCTGAAGGCTTTTGGCGCCAGTATGAAAGAATAAGGCGGGTTTTCCCGTTTTATATAAAACCTTTTCTATAAATTTAAGGAGGTAATTGAATTATGGGATTTAAAACAGATATCGAAATTGCACAGGAAACCGAGATGCTCCCGATTACTGCCATTGCAGAAAAAGCGGGAATCGATGATAAATATCTGGAGCAGTACGGAAAGTACAAAGCAAAAATCGATTATAACCTTCTGAAAGAAAGTGACAAAGAGAACGGCAAATTAATCCTTGTTACAGCGATCAACCCCACACCGGCAGGGGAAGGAAAAACAACTACAACCGTAGGTCTTGCAGACGGTATGCAGAAGCTTGGCAAAAACGTTATGGTAGCTCTCCGTGAGCCATCCTTAGGACCGGTATTCGGTGTAAAGGGCGGTGCAGCAGGCGGCGGCTATGCACAGGTAGTTCCGATGGAAGACATCAACCTTCACTTCACAGGCGACTTCCACGCAATCG
>DXXQ01000245.1 GCA_019416265.1 Clostridiales bacterium
GGAAGTCAATATCACCTTCTGCTCTCATGGAGATCAATGCTCTGAGTAATGATATCTGCACGAAATAATATATATGTTGTGCTCATCAATTTTGTAAACCAGTCTATCCTTTTCATTGATTCTGCGGCTCCAGAATCCGGATAAGTCTCCCAGTAACGGTTCGGGCTTTCCCAGACCAGAATTACCATTTCTGCAGATATCCTCAATGAGTTTATTGATTTTCTTTAATGTTTTCTTATCTTCTGTCTGCCAGTAAATATAATCGTCCCATCCGTTTTTTGTAAAAACCTTATTCATCCACGGTAACCTCGATCAGCTCTTTTGCCTGAAAAAGCCCGTCTTCCAGCTGCTTCTTGGATTCCATAAGCCATTTATAATTTGACTGGTTTCCCATAAGGTGCATGTTTTCAAGCATATTGTTATATGTCTCTTCTGATATCATTACAATATTTTTGTTTTTTTTACGGGTTACAATAATCGTCTCATAGTCGTCTGAAACTTTATCCATACATTCTTTCATGTTACCTCTTAATTCGGTATAATTAACGGCTAACACAGGACTCACCTCCAAATCAAAACGTACAGTTTTCTGTACTTATATTATAATACGGTAAAAGATAGATTGTCAACACAAAACTATTTTTTTCATCACAAACAAACATTGCAGGCATAAATAGAGGAACTTTTTTATTCAAAGCAGTTCTCTGATACCGTCTACATTCTTTCTTAGCCCCAAAGAACCGCATGCGTATGCAGATAGCATACACACACGGCTCAGTCTCAATTATTTCTTATTACGTTTCACGTTTTTTACGCGTTTCCGCTTCCGTTTTAGGAATTTATGTTCCACCAGTCCAAGACCAGTAACGGCTGCGATTCCTATACCAAGGATGCGCTACTTCCAGAAGCCATCATTTCCCAATGCCCGAATGGAAAGAATCTTCGCATCCGGGTTTTTCTCGGTAAAGAAGTGTACCAATTCGTCACCGTAAGTGCCGCTCACCAGCACATCATCGATCAGAGCAATTATCTTGCTCTTTTTCTGTTCAGGTACGAACTGTTCTTCCGGCGCCAGTTCTGCAAAGGGGCGCCTTCCCCGCTGCACTCAGCTCCTGAAATGCTTTTTCATAAATGATAAGCTTTCTTCATTTCTTCCAGAAATCCCGGTTCCTCTCCAAGCCTCGGAAGTTCCGATGCCCTGCCGTCCCTGGCCATTGCGGAAATCAACGCAACCAGATCATTTTCTCCTCTCAGGTGCCCCTCCGCAAGTCCTTCTTCATGTCCCTCCGCACGACCAATATTGCGGTATTTTTCCCGGATCTCATCAAAAGCTTTACACATAATATTCCCCTCCTTTTCCTCTTCCTTCAGGGAATCCTGTATCTGTTTTTTTGTTTCCTGATACGCATCAAGCTCATACAACATGCTCAGGAGAAGCTCTACGGAGTCCCTTTCCATTTCCCTGTATTCCCGGGTATGGCTTTCTACATACTCCTCCATTTCCTCTCCACTTGCTGCGCATTTTAAAGTTTCAAATATGGTCTTCCAGTCCCCCCGGAAATTTTCCGGTTCCACCGTCCCCGGCTGCACAAGCATGACCCGGTACTCCGGCAAAAACTGCTCAAAAGGCATTAATTCCGCCGGTATCTCAAACATTTCCCGAAGCGTAAGAGGACCATCCCATTTATTTTCTCCGTAATAAAACACCACCGTAAATGCAGGTGTGAGCCTGTCTCCCGCCCGCATTCCGGAAAGAAACTCCGCTGAGGTTGTATATGTCTTATTACGTCTGTTATCTTTTGTAATCGCATGTACCTGGGATATGTAATCCGTCACATCATATCCCAGCGTCTTCACAGGCATCGCGTAATGAACTTCTGTCTGTGCTTCCACTGCAAAAACACTGTATATCCCGTTAATGTCCTGTTTCATAACGGCATCCCTCGTACCATCCAGGAGCAGCGGCGCTCCTTTCAGCGAAGCACTCTTCTCCACCTTTCTCTGTGGAACGGGAATGATGGTTTTTGCATCCAGCATCTGTCTGCCCTGAAACAATGTCCCGTTTATAAAATCAGCAAAATGATCCGGGTCTGACAGATAGCGTGTCATGATCTTGTCCTGTTTTCCCATGTTTCCTCCCTTCCGGCACAGGACAGGTTTCAAAAGAACATTATGTTCTCTTTTTACTATAGCACACCCGCAAATCTGTGTAAATCCTGCCTGTGCTGTTTTCATAAAAATCCGGAAATGATACTGTGAATACAGTATATAAGAACTGAAACTGCAGGTATGAGCCCCTGCAGTTTCAGTATAAAAGACATGTTATAGAATTGCAATAAAATCTTTTCGACAAATCTTGTTTTGTTTTTTTATAAGGCTTACCGGCTCTTTGGAACCATGTTATTCAGTTTTCTTCTATCCCACTATCTCAAAACACTTACCTGTATATCCGGGAAGTTCTATTTCATACCTGCCTTTTTCCGCCTGATAAGTACGCTCTTCTTCAGGCGTTGTTCCGTCGTATTTTTCCCAGTCTGTATCCATAAGAAGCTTCAGACTTTTTCCCGTAAACTCCTGCAGATTGATTTCAGCTCCGGTATCTTCGAAATTAAAGAGAAAAAGAAGCTTCTGGCTGCCGGCTGTTCTTGTAAATGCCATGACGCCCCTGCTGCCTGTCCAGTTTGTATCCCACTGAAAGCCCTCTCTCTGATAGTCCTCCTTATAAAGCGCAGGATTCTCCCTATAAAAGACATTCAGTTCCTTCATAAACTGATAGAATTTCTGATGCTTCGGATAGTCAAACAGCATCCAGTCCTGTTCCCGTTTTTCGCTCCATTCCCGAAGCTGGCCGAATTCATTTCCCATGAAATTCAGCTTTTTCCCCGGATGTGCCGTCATATAGAGATAAAAAAGCCTTGCCTGGGGAAATTTATTCTCATAATCCCCATACATCTTCTGAAGAATCGTAGCTTTTCCATGAACAACCTCATCATGGGAAAGAGGAAGAATGTAGCGCTCATTGTAAAAATAGTGCATGGAAAAACCAAGCTTTCCCATATGGTCGGCTCTCATATCCGGCTGTGTCTGGAAAAATTCCAGAGTATCGTGCATCCATCCCAGATCCCATTTATAATCAAAGCCAAGTCCGCCCTCCTGCACGGAAGCCGTCACTCCCGGACATGCAGTGGAATCCTCCGCGATGAGCATGGCGTCCGGAAAACGCTCTTTCAGACCTGTATTCATCTTTTGAAGGAACTGGATAGCAGGCATATTTTTTCCCCGCTCAGGCTGTCCGTTCCAGTAAATCAGATTTCGTACTGCATCCATGCGGATTCCGTCAAAATGATATTCTTTCAGCCAGTAGTTTGCCGCAGACTGCAGAAAGCTGCGAACCTCTCCTCTGGAATGCATGAAATTACAGCTTCCCCATTCGCTGACGCCCACATCGTGGTGAGGATATTCATAAAGCGCACTTCCGTCATAATTCCACAAAGCGTAATCGTTGACTGCAAAGTGAACAGGGACAAAATCCATAATCACTCCAATCTCATTCCGGTGACAGAGATCTACAAACGCCTGAAGCTGCGAAGCTGTTCCATAGCGGGCAGTCGGGGCAAAAAATCCTGTGATCTGATAGCCCCAGGATTCGTCGGAGGGGTGCTCTGCCAGGGGCATCAGCTCAAGATAGTTATAGCCGGCTTCTTTCAGATATGGGATCAGCCTCTCTGCAAGCTCTTCATAATCATACCAGTCAGTATCTCCCTCTCCTTTTCTCTGCCAGGAACCTGCGTGAAGCTCATAGATATTTAAAGGCTGGTCAAAGTTTACCTTCCTTTTCCGCATCCAGGACTTATCCTGAAAGTCATGTTCATCAATGCTGCCGATGACAGAGGCATTTTTCGGACGGAGCTCTGCAGCAAAACCGTAAGGATCGCAGTGGTCAATAAAGGAACCGTCTTTTCTGTAAATCCGGTACTTGTACATCATGCCTTTCCTTGCTTCCGGAATAAAGGTTTCCCAGAAATTCCCGTCATAGATTTTCACCATGGGGGTTTCCGTCCACCCGTTAAACTCTCCGATAACAGAGATCTTAACCGCTGCCGGGGCAAAGGTACGGAAATATACCCCGTCCTTGGCAAGCTGCGCCCCCAGGAAACGATATGCTTCAAATTCTTCTCCTAAATAAAATCCCAGTAAATCCATTTTCTTTCTCCTTAAAATATATGCAATCAGATAATAGACAAGTGTCGTTTTTCTTACTATAATGATTATAAAGAAAGTATCTCTCTTTTACTATCAGCAGATTTTTATTTTTGTCGGATAACCGACACTTTTTGAGAAAGGTTGGAAAACAGTATGGATATTCGGGTTAAAAAAACAAAAAGAAGCATTGCCAACGCATTTCTGGAACTGCGTGCAAAGCTTCCTCTTGAAAAAATACATGTAAATGAGCTTTGTAAAAAAGCTGAAATAAATAAATCTACCTTCTACACCTATTATCACGATGTCTATGAGCTCTCCGAAGAACTGGAAGTACAGGCGCTGCAGTCCTTCCGGGATATTCCCCATCCGGAATATGTACTCACCGATTCCGTGGCCTTTGTTCAGGAGCTTTCCCAGGCATATTATGCAAGCGAGCGCATCCTGGATATCCTTTTTTCCGGTAACCGGAGTCATCTGCTGATCCCGCAGATCGCCGGAGAACTGCAAAAGCTGATTTCCCTGCAGTTTCCCGATTCTGCAGGCGATCCCGAATTTCAGGTTGTTCTCACTTACCGGATCTATGGCGGCTGCTACGCCTTCCGGGAATGTCGAAACTATGGCGTAGATAAAGTAGTAGAGATCATCGGAGAACTTAACCGCCCGCGCTGAACACGTTTTTACGATACAATATTTTGCAGCCACACGCCTTTTTTCACAAGAATAAATCCTATGAAGCACTTGATCAGATCAGCAAGCTGCACAATGGTGTAGATCAGAATAACATTCATATCCGTAAAGCGGCTTAAGGTAAAGGCTAATGTTACGCTGACAACCCAGATAAATACACTGTCGAACAGGAAGGTGATGATTGTTTTTCCTCCGGAACGCAGGGTGAAATACGCCGCGTGAAGGAAGGCATTGTGAGGCATACATAATGCGGTGATGATAATAAATGCTTTTGCAAGCTCACGGGCCTGATCATTGGTGTTATAAAGCTGGGGAAACAGCGGCGCAAGCACAAACATTACAGCAGCCACGCCCATACAGCACATAACGGAAAAGGCAATCATCTTATTGTCCGTATCCCGGGCTTTTTTCATGTCGCCTGCTCCCAGAAGCTGACCTACCACAATGGCAACGGAATCTCCAAGGGCGATAAATACAATGTTAAACACATTTCCGATGGTGTTGGAAATATTCTGGGCTGCCACCACATTTAAACCGCGGACGGAATAGCACTGGGCAAGCATGGCAACTGCAGCCGCCCACAGGGTTTCATTGAGAAGAAGAGGAGTTCCTTTGATCAGGATCTTCTTCGTCAGATTCGCCGGAACTTTCAATGTCGTGTAAAGTCCCTTTGCAAAAGGATTTGCTTCCTGATGGCGGTGTGTCCATGTGATAACAATAACCGCTTCTATATAACGGGAAAGCACTGTGGCAATGGCCGCACCGCGCACTCCCAGAGCCGGAAAACCGAATTTCCCGTAAATCAACAGGTAATTAAATACAAGGTTAATGCAGACTGCAGCAACTCCGGCTTTCATAGGCGTCATGGTTTCCCCGCACTCACGCAGGGTACTTGCATATACCTGCACCATCATAAACGGCGGAAGTCCCGCAAGCATAATGAGAAGATACTGTCTGCCGTATTTCAGAGTATCCGCTAGTTCCTGCGCTGTTCCCTCTCCATGAAGATACATATTGATCAGCTGATCCCCAGCTGCCAGAAACAGAAGAACCGTTCCTATTGTCAGAATTGCTGAAATCCAGATTTTATAGCGGAAGGTCTGGCGCACACCCTCGTGATCCTTCTGACCGAAATACTGCGCCGTAAAAATTCCCGCACCGGAAACCGCGCCGAAAATACAGAGATTATAAACAAAAATCAACTGGTTGACAATGGCCGCACCGGACATCTGCTCTGTGCCGATCCGCCCGATCATAATATTATCCAGCAAGCTTACAAAGTTTGTGATTCCGTTCTGGATCATAATCGGCACAGCAATTCCGAGCACCATCATGTAAAACTTTTTGTCCCCAATAAACTTCCTGAAAAAAGCAGGCCGTTTCTGTGTCCTTTCCATAAAAATTCTCCTCCTCATTTGCAAGTATAACATGGAAACAGCCCGCAGAATCTATGAATTCCGCAGGCTAGTATTGTTACTCTACTACAATGAGAACTATTTTTCAAGAGTTTTTCAAAAGCTTTTTAACATTTTATTTTAGGTTTTATTCTACCTGGCGGCTTTCATCTGCCTGATACTCAAAGAAATCAAAATCTGCACATTTTTTGTGAAGCACACGGTCTGCACAGGTGATTCCCACCATGGTTCCGGTAAATTCTCCGTACTTACAATATTCATCCGAAAACTTCGTTGTGTCAAAAATTCTTCCGATCTTTTCGTAGTTTTCACCGTCGTAGCTCCACTCAAACCAGGACTTACGGCCTTCAATGTAAAGTCTGAGATAAATCGGCTTCTCGTTGTCTACAGGGATCCTCGTATTCAGAAATTCTGTTTTCTCCCCGTTTTCCAGATGGATGATGGACAGGGCGCTCTGTCCCAGGGTTTCACTGTAATATTTCCGAAGATTAATGTAATTCATATTGTCATAATAAAGGATCAGACCTGCACTGTGCTGATGTACCTCCGGGGTAAATTCCATTTTTGTGGTGATCCTTGCATAGACGCTGGTAAGCTTTCTCGCAAGAATACTTACTTTGTTCAGAGAGGTTCTGGATTCCTGTCCCCGCAGACGGACATAGCCTTTTCTGGCTTTCACATCTGCAAAGCTCTGAGGCATGATACGGGGCGCATAGTAGAAGTTTGCAAGCTCCTCCCCGTCGAAATCATCGAAATCCGGTGTTTTTTCCACAGGATACTCCGGAATGGCGCTCTCCTCTACTTCCATTTTTGCAAGGTTGCTTCCGTCTGCCATGCGCAGCCAGTTATCCTCTGTCCACCTCATTTTCTGAATGGCAGTTTCCCGCCCCAGTGTACAGCGAAGCTCCGGTGCAAAGGGTCTGGCGCAGAGATGTACCAGGTATACCTCTCCCGTTGGAAGCTCCACATAGCTTCCGTGACCGGATTTCTGGAGAATGGAATCGGGATTATAGTATTTCGGCTTCAGATGGTCCGGATCCTGACGCTCATAGGACTCTCCCGGCACACTTGTGACAATGGGATTCATCGGGTCCTTCTCATAGGGTCCCCATACATTTCTGGATCGTCCCATGGTTACGCAATGATTGTATCCTGTACCGCCTTCTGCACACATAATATAGTAATATTCTCCGCGCTTTGTCAGATGAGGCGCTTCAATACATCCTCTGTCTGTACCGCCTCTCCAGATCCGTTTCGGATAACCGATAATCTCTTCTTTTTCCGGAGAATATTCTACCATACAGATGGCTCCCGGCTTTTCATATCCTTCCCGTGTCTCCCATTCCAGAGAAACAATATATTTTTTGCCGTTTGTATCATGAAGGATCGAGGCATCAAAACCGGAGGAATGCAGGTAAACCGGTCTGCTCCACGGTCCTTTGATATCCTTTGCCCTGATAAGGAAATTGTCTACGTCAAAATATCTGGCGTTCATGGAGTTCATCACCCCATATACCACATAGAACATATCCTCTTCCTCACAGTAGGTTAGGCAAGGTGCCCAGATTCCTTTTGCACTGGGCAGCTTTTTTAGGTCTACTTCTGTGTCATCTGTGAGCACATGCGTATATAATTCCCAGTTTTTCAAATCTCTAGAATGGTAAACTGGAATCCCCGGAAACCATTCAAAAGTCGAAACTGCGAGATAGTAATCGTCCCCTTTTCTGCAAATACAGGGATCCGGATTAAAGCCCGGAAGGATTGGATTTTTAATCATTTTTCTTCTCCTTTCTCCACAGGAAACCAGCCGAAATCCACGCATCTGCCGAAATCCCAGCTATCCCATCCAAACCAGCCTTTGTCATTAACTGTATCTGTCAGAAGCTTATAGCTCCAGTAAAAATATCCGTGTCCTTTGTCCCATGCCTCTGTCTGTAGTCTGGCAAGAGCCCGGTATATTTCTGCTCTCTTTTCCTCATCCATAACAGAATTTCCCACATTGTCAACACCGTTAAACACGTTTTTTCCACCCTTGGTATCATATCCGCAGGCAAGAGAATTAAAGAGACACCACTCTCCGCAGATCACCGGGAAAAAGGCTTCCATTTCCTCGATTTCTTTCCGGAAATGTTCTTTTACATAAGCGGTATACTCCTCCATATTCTGTCCGCAGCCTGCTGCTTCCGCTGTCATCAGATACTGATGGGTGTCGAGAACCACATTCACATATTCCGGCTCCTGCATGAAATTTTTCCATGCCGTCATGTCGAAGCCATCGTGGAATACAAAGTATTTCTCCTTGGGCATATATCTGCGGATCCGTTTATATGCTTCCTTATAAAAGCCTTTCAGAAATTCCTGCGTAATAGGACCGGAGCCTTTTGCCATTTCTTTGTCCACAGCCGGATAGCGGTTGGGAACATCAAAAATTTCCCACATTCCTTCCATGATCGGCTCATTGAGAGCCTCGATTCCCCAAAGTCCTTCTCTGTTTCCGTATCTCTCTGCCAGACGTTCCAGCACTGTAAGAACAAATTCTACCTCTTCAGGGTTTTGTGCCCATTTACACACACCACAGATTCCACCGTTGTCGAAACCGTTCTGTCCCTCCGGAGCCGTATGTAAGTCAATCAGGATTTTAAGCCCGTATCTTTCCGCCCAGTTAAACGCTTTGTCCAGTTCCTCCACACAGCCGATAAACGGTTCTCTGTCTCCGAAGATAAAGTAGGGAACCGGGATCCTCACCGTATCCATTCCCATTCTTTTGATTGTCACGAAATCTCTTTCAGAAATATACTCGGCTCTGTGAATACGAATCCTTGCCTCATATACCTCCGGGGAAAGCCGGCGCGGAAGGTAATATTCATCTTCCGCGTCTGTTCCTGCAAACACTGCCGGACTCATCCATTTTTCCAGAACCAGCCAGTTTCCCAGGTTTACGCCTTTTACTTTTTTATCCATTGTACCCTCTCCTTTATTTATTCTTTGCCCGTGCCTGAAGGTCTGCGATAATTCCTGCAAATTCTTTATCCAGATGCCAGAATTTCATAATCACAAGTCCTATTACATAAACGGCAATGGGAATCCATACGAAACAGATTTTGATGGAAGTAAGGGCCATATCCGTCTGTACTGCTGCCGCTCCCACATAACCGCCGACTTCCAGAATCACTCCCAGGAGTGCGGAACCAATGCCGTTTCCAATCTTATATCCAAAGCTGCATGCACTGTTTACAAGTCCCTCTGTACGGTATCCTGTTTTCCATTCACCATAATCGATCGTATCGGAAACCATAGCCCACATAGTTGCTCCGCCGCAGGCATTTCCCACGCCTCGTACCACGCTGGATATTACAATGACTGCCATGGAGCCGCCGCTGAAATTCAGGATCAGCATACCGATGATGTCCAGGATCAATCCAAGAGAAAATACATTTCTTTTTCCGTATTTTTTAACAAGCATTGCAATGAAGAACATACCGCAGATCTGTACAACATTGAAGATTCCGTTAATGATCCCTACCAGGTTCTTATCACCCAGGATATCCTTTGCATAAAATACGGTTGCACCTCCGTTTACAGAGTACATTAAGAAGAAAAGCGCCAGCATTCCTGTCATCATAATCCAGTATTTATTCTGGAAAAGCGCCTTGATCCCTGTGATAAAGGGTACGTTTTCTTTCTTCTGTTCCTCGGTTTCGTTCTCTCTTACTCGTTCCTTTGTTCCGAAGAAGTTCAGAAGAAAGGCTGCTACAGCAACAACTCCGAACACACTGAAAGTCTTTGTCCAGGCAGCGTTATTATTTCCGAAATATTCCACCATCGGAAGAGTAAAGGTATTGATGGCAAGAGTTCCCGCAGTTGCCAGAAGGTTACGAAAAATACTTAAGACAGAACGCTCATAAGGATCCTGTGTCATCAGCGCATTCAGTGCGGAATACGGCACATTGATCGCTGTGTAGATGACTGTGGAAACAAGGTTATAGGTGATGAAAACATAGACCAGCTTCGGTGTGGATGCCCAGTTTGCAGGTACGGAAAACAACAGAATACCGGACACTGCAAAGGGGATACACATACGAAGGATCCAGGGTCTTGCTTTTCCGAACCGCGATTTGGTTCTGTCCACGATCACGCCCATGATAATGTCGCTGATACCGTCAAAAATCCTGGATACCATCATAATGGTTCCCACTGCCATTGCATTTACTCCTGCGTAATCCGTATAGTAAAACAGAAGAAAGGCAGACATTGCCGTATAAATAATGTTACATCCGAAATCTCCGCAACCGTAGGAAAAGCGTTCAAAAATTTTCCCAAAGGTCAATTTACTCTTTTGATTCATTTCTTTTTTTCCTCCCTGATTCCTGCCGGATCTTTTTTTCTTAATCCAGCCAGTTTCATTTTTCCTGCATTTTCAATCACTTTCCTGTTCTTCGGCCGTGAACTTCGTTCTTGATGATACCATCATACCATGCACGCCGGAGAAATGTTAGGGCTGAAACTTTCTAATATATAGGTCAATATTCTCCTCTTGAAGGGAAGCTCTGTTTTTGATATGATATTTTTACGGATATTTTCAATTGTGTTTTTTACGGAGGGATTTTTTATGAATAAAAAGAGTTCCGAAGCTCCCACAACGATTTCTTATGAGATTATAGATGTAGCAGAAACTACAAATGTGAAATTTTATACCTCTGTGGATCAGGGAAGCTATATCCCTATCCACTGGCACAGGGCTGTGGAAATTATCTATCTTCAGGAAGGCAGCCTTGATGTAACGGTAGAATCTCACACCACGGTCCTGTCTCCCGGAGACTGCATTCTCATCAATGCCAATGTTCCCCATTCCACCAAATGTACTCAGCCCAATACATCGATCCTTCTGCAGATTCCTCTGGACTTTTTTGAGAAATATATTCCAAATGTCCAGCAGCTCCTCTTTCTCTGGGATATCCATACACAGAATCCCGTTATCCAGACGAAGCTTTCTATTTTGAAAACCATTCTGGAACAGATGCAGATTGTCAATGACATCCGGCCAACAGGCTTTCTTCTGCGGTTCAACAGCCTTCTTTTTGAACTTCTGTATCAGCTTTATCACAGCTTCAGCGTACAGGTTTTTCAGTCGGATCTCAGTCAGAAAAAAAAGGATCTGGACAGAATGAACGATGTCCTGAATTATATTGCTGCCAATTACAAACGGCAGATTTCCCTGGAGGAGATCGCCGAGGTTGCCTTTCTCCAGCCTGGTTATTTCTGCCGTTTTTTTAAAAAGAGAATGGGCGTAACCTTCCTGGAATATCAGAATGAGTACCGCCTTTCCTTTATCTACAGAGATCTGCTTTCCACAAAAGATCCGGTGCACCAAATTCTTGAGCGTCACGGCTTCAGCAATTACAAGCTTTTTCGGAGAATGTTTTACGAGCATTTCGGTACAACGCCAACCAAAATCCGTCAACAGTCCGTTTCCAAAAAGACGGAGGCTTCCTGATATAAGGAGCCTCCGTCTTTTTATCGAAACATACAATACAAAAACACCCGAAACACACCGTCTTCCCGGCTTAACTCAATCTTTCCGCCATATTTCTCTGCTGCACGGTAAACACTTTTCAGGCCATAGCCGTGCAGCTCTTCCTTTTCCTTCGTTGTACGGGGAATGGCAAATAATCTTCCTTTTCCACCTTCCCTCTCCTCCTGTACCGGGTTTTCCACACAAAGGGCCAGCATCCCCTTTCCCAGGCGGGCTTCCAGCTTTACACAGCTTTTTCCCCCGCACTTTTGCGCTGCCTCTGCCGCGTTGTCCAGAAGATTGCCGAATATAGCGCAGATATCTGTTTTTTCCATGGGGAGGGGTTCCCGGATATCTACTTTTGCCTGCAATTCCATTCCCTTTTGTTCCATCATGGAAGCTTTGCTCCCGAGAATCACATTTACTGTGTTATCCTCGCAGTATTTCAGTCTGCCGGTAAACAGAGGATTTCCCGCAAGCTCCTGGATATAGGTATTCTTTTCGTTTTCCGGAAGTGCGGCAAGTACCTGGAGGTGATTGGCAAGGTCATGCTTTAAGCGTCTTGTCTCAAAATTCTGATGTTCCATTGCCTCATAATATTTCCGGTTCATCTCTGCCAGATTCTGCGCCTCCTCCAGACTTTTCTGCCTGTCAAACACAATTACCGCCCCCAGGATCCCCACAATGGAAAATACCGAAAGTCCTGACAGAAAAAGGAGAACTCCGATGCTGCCGTTTCGGTTCTCCGAGGTCATCAGCACAATACTGATCACAATCCCCACTGGAACCACTGTCAGCAGCAAAAGCACTCTCCACAGCATCGGATCAAGCTCAAACTCCCGGTCAGGGGAAAGCCTGCGCACACAAAGATAAAGAATCAGGAAGCCCGCTCCCCGCAGTATCACATACATTACAGGGGGCGGAGCAAATCCCGGAAAATTATCAAGGATTGCGCTGTATGCGGAAATTGTGCTCACCAGCATCATTCCCAGGGTAACCCGTTTCATCAGCCCCCCTTCACACCCAAGAAGGATTCCCGCCATAAAAAGCGCCACAGACGGAGGGAGATTTCCCCAGTCACCGAAAAAAATCACCATATTTCCACTGACTGTACATCCAAAAAACAAAATAAGTCTCCTCTTCCGGTCCGGATGCAGGGGAAAAAGGCACCCTGCTGTCAGATATACAAAAACCCCGGGAATAAGCAGAAGCCAGATCCTTCCTAAAAAAACCAGTTTCTCCATCAAAAACCACCTTCTAACATGGCATGAGCAATCCTTGACAGGGCATCTTTCTTCATCCCCCTGCTGACAGGAAGCCTGTTCTCTCCTATGCAGACCTGCTCCTTTTCAATATAATCCACCTTCCGGGGGTTCACCAGATATCTCTGGTGGATGCGGACAAATTTATCTTTCAGCTGCTCTTCTACCTCATCGAGTTTTCCATAAAAGGGATATTCTTTGCCCTCTGTCGCAAGTGTAACGATACGCTTGTCACTGTAAAAAAAGTCTATTTTTCTATATGGAAAACGATAGGTTCCGTCCTGATTTTTCAAACAGAATACCTGATCTTTTTGTTTCTTTTCCAGCGTCCGCACCCTTTCGATCACCTGAATCAGGCGTTCTTTTTTCACAGGCTTGACCACATAATCAAGGGCTCCCACCTGATATCCGTCGAACACGTAATCTGTAAATCCGGTAACAAAAACAATCTGCAGTTCACTGTTAAATTCTCTTATTTCTTTGGCTGTTTCCATCCCGTTCTTTCCGTTCATTTCCACATCCAGAAATAAAAGGTCGATTTCCCCTGGATGATTTCTCAGCCATCCTGCGGCATTTTTTCCCGCTGTAAATTCGTAGACGATTTTTTCCTCCCCCTCGTACAGGATATTCTCCAGCAGAAACCGAAGGGCGTCTCTGGCCTCCGCCTCATCATCGCATATTGCAATTCTCAACATTTACGCTCTGCCTCCTTACTTTTCTCCTATTGTACCATTGACAGAGCTTTGGGAGGAAATTATTTTCCGCCAGTCTTCCCGGACTGCTGCAATAAATGACAAAATTTCTGCATTTCTTTACATTTTTTGCAAAGGGTTTCAATTTATTACATCTCCCCTTCCAAATATGACAAGGATGATTCTGCAGTTTCTTTTTTGTGCTATTCTGAATTTACCAAATTCTAAAAGGAGGCGTTTCACATGTTAAGCGTACATGGATTAAAGAAATCTTATACAATAGGAAAACAGACTTATCCCGTTTTAAAGGGCATTGACCTTCACGTTGCCCAGGGAGAATTCGTAGCTGTTATGGGGCCTTCCGGTTCCGGTAAAAGCACGCTTCTCAACTGTATTTCCTGTTATATTCCCTTTGATGAGGGAAAAATCACTCTGGGCGGTCAGGAGCTGAAGGGCATGAATGAAGCAGAGCTCGCCCGTATCCGAAACGAAAAAATGGGCTTTATTTTCCAGGATTTTATGCTTCTGGACGGGCTTACTGTCAGGGAAAATATTCTGATTCCCCGTATTATCCAGGGGGAAGTGGACAGAGAAGGAGAGGTTCTCTGCGACCGACTTCTGGAGCTTTTCGGCATCGGACATATCCGTAACAAATATCCTGCTGAAATCTCAGGCGGAGAACGCCAGAGAACAGCCGTGGCCCGAAGCCTCATCAACCATCCCCTGATCCTTCTTGCAGACGAACCCACCGGAAATCTGGATTCCAAATCAAGCCGGACTGTCATTGAAGCCTTTGAAAATGCAAGAAGCCGCATGGATGCAACCGTCTTCATGGTGACTCACGACAGCTTTTCCGCCTCTTTCTGCGACCGGGTGATCCTGCTCAGGGACGGAGTGGTATACCGTCAGCTTGAGAAAAAAGGCAGCCGTCATGCCTTCCACGATCAGCTTCTCGATTCCATAAAAGAAATGGGTGGTGATGAAGAATGACCATGAAAAAATTAGAACAAAAACTCCAAAAAGCCGACCGGAAACAGGCTGTTCTTTATCTGGTCTGCAACTTTATTTCCCTGATGCTCATCACTGCCTACACCCTTGTCATGTACTCCCCCACTGTCACCAATACTCTGCCTTCCGGCGGTGACAGTCTGAAACAGATGTATGCAGTTTTCGTGCTGGCTCTCTTTGGCTGCCTTGTATTTACCATTTATGCATCCACCCTGTTTTTCCGCAAAAAATCAAGACAGCTGGGCATTCTTATGGCGCTGGGCGCATCCAGAAAACGTCTTGCACCGGGGCTTTTTCGCGAGGTGATTTTCCTGTCCGGACTATCTTCAATCCTTGGAATCCTTGCAGGATTTCCCCTCGTTCTCCTTTTATGGAAGGGATTTCGACTGATTTTTTCAAGTACAAAGGAATCTGCTTTTGTTCTGAATTTCCGCTGTCTGTACCTTCCCTTCCTCTTCCTGCTTCTTGTCTGCGGATGTGCCTGTGCCCTTTCTTATATTTATCTGAAACGCACAGATATCCTGAATGTCATACAGGAGGAGCATAAAAATGAGCCTGTAAAATCCCTGGGAAAATGGTGCGGTCCTGTTGGTCTTCTTCTTGTTTTTACAGGAGCTGCCGCCGGATACTACATTCCTGTTATCTGTATCCGCAAGCTCCATTTCTATCCCTCTGTCTGGTATAATCTCCTCTATCTGCCTGTATTTATAGGACTTTATATGATTATGCTGCACACCGTTGTACACGGATGGATTTCCAATAAAAAGCATCCTTATCACGGGATCATCTCCCGCAGTATGATGAAGTTTCAGGGCAGACAGACGGTAAACAGTCTTCTTGTCAGTACCGTTCTCCTTGCAGGAGGCTGCTTTGCCATCTTCTATCTTCCCATGCTGGGAACCAGTCAGATCCTGGAGGTTCAGGCACGGCCTTATGATTATATGTACGCTTTCCCCTCAGATCAGGAGATACCGGATAAAGAGGAGGTTGAGCAGCTGGGACAAACCTATCATCTTACCTTTAAGGACTGGAAAGAATGTTCTTATATTTCCCTGGGCGTTGACGGCAATACACAGTCCGAGCCGGATGAAAAGGGTAAATTTACCCTTATTTACCGGGAACGGCTTCATGAAGAGCGCTTTATAAGCGCTGAGAGCTATGCGCTGCTGACAGGTCAGGAAATCACAATTCCAAGGGGAACCTACCGAATCGTAAACAATGACAGTGAAACCGGAAACTTCAATACTTCCTCCGGACTTTTTACAAATATGTGTACCAAAAAGACACTTTCTGCTGAATTTGACGGTTTTTTACATTACGGACAGCTTGTTGAACAGCGGGGCAGTTACTACGTCTTAAATGACACAGACTACAGGGAAATTGAAAAGGGAATCGCCCCTGACTGGAAGGGAACTCTCATTCTTTTTAATATAAACGGAAAGGATCATTATGACTTTGCAGATGCGTTTTTCCATACCTTTGTCAATGCCTTTTCCCCTGAATGTAAGGTCAGCTATTACTACGACAGAGTGGCAAAATCTGAAGCCGAAGCCAGAGGCGAGGTATACTGGGGAGATACGGAAAAAGGCTCCAAACTCAGCCTTCTTCATCCAGATGCCTCCGATTTTCGTATATACTGGAAGTATATGCCTAAATTCCGAAGTCTGGATTCCAACGATTTCCTCGATACCTTCGGCGTTTATCTGATGCTGTTTCTCTTCATCGCGACGATCTGCTTTACTGCAGCCCTTGTCATCGGCTATACCCGATGCCGCAGCATCGCCTTAAATAACCGGTATGTCTTTGACGACCTGAAGAGACTGGGCGCTTCTCCCCGGCAGATTTCCGATGAGATCAGCCGTCAGTGCAGCATTGTATTTAAGATTCCTGCAGTCATCGGAATGACTCTGATGTCTCTTTTATACTTCCTGATGCTGTTTGCCAATGACAGCAGACTTACCTTTGAAGAAATTGCAGGACTGGCTGTCTGCTTCGGTATACTCATTCTCATTGCAGCCGTTATTTTCGGCGTCTATATCCACACCGTCCGGCATCTGGAACGGGAACTGAACAGTCCTTCCTGATTCCTTTTGCCTCTGTAAAGAAAGAGGACCGATCCCTGTACACGGGGACCGGTCTTTCTTTTTTTACTTCTGTTATCTGTTACATCTCCAGGATCAGTACCTGATATCCCCTAAGAAGCAGCTTGTTTTTCTCCTGGGAAAGATTGGGATAATTGTTTAAAAGAACCTTCTTATAAGCGTTTGGAAAAAGGATCTCCTGCTCTTCTTTCTGGTAGTTTCCAATGACAAGCAGTGTCTTTTCCCCCTTTCTGTAATATGCCATAAGGCCACACCTCTCTTCCCAGACAGGTTCCAGGGTTCCGTATACGATCGTGTCCTTATACTCCGGATTTTTCCTCAGAGCGATCAGCTTTTTATAAAATCCAAGAACAGAATCTTCGTCTTCCAGCTGTTCCTTTACATTGATTTTTTTATAATTGGGATTTACCCGAAGCCAGGGTTTTCCTGTTGTAAAGCCTGCATTTTCACTGTCGTCCCACTGCATCGGAGTCCGGGCATTGTCGCGGCTGAGCTTCGCAACTGCCTGCAGAGCCTCTTTCTCCTCAAGCCCGGCCTCCAGAGCTACTTTATATTCATCCAGGGTGGAGATGTCATCCACCTCCTCAATGGAATGAAACTCCACATTTTCCATTCCGATCTCCTGCCCCTGATAAATAAACGGAATGCCGCGCAGCATGAAATTAAGGGCAGCAAGCATTTTTTTGCTTTCTTTACAGCAGTCCCCCTCCGGGATGTAGCGGCTTACGCCTCTGGGTTCATCGTGATTTTCGATGATGTTTGACACAAATCCCGTTGTTCCGATCTTTGCCTGTGTCTGAAAACAGCAGCGTTTGTAGTCATTGGGCGTAATCGGCTTTGCGTCATACCAGCCCTTTTCACTGGCTCCGAACACAGTTCCCGCAAAGTCAAACATACTGGAAAAATATCCGTTTTCTCCAATGAAATCCCCAATCTCCTCCGGCTTTTCGTTGAATACCTCTCCCACTGCAAAGGCATCGTATTTCTTAAAGGTTCTGTCCCTCATTTCCCCTAAAAATTCACCGATTCCATGGGCTTCCCTGAGCATATTGTCAATGCTGCTCAGTCCGTCCTCACGATCCGGTTCATAATCGTGAAAAGGAAAGGCTTTTTTAATGTTGATGATCGCGTCGATGCGGAAGCCTCCGAGACCTTTTTCCAGCCACCAGTTTATATTCTTATAAACCTCTTCTCTTACCTCCGGATTTTCCCAGTTTAAATCCGGCTGTTTTTTATGAAAAACATGGAGATACTGTTTGTCTGTTCCAGGCAGATCTTCCCAGACAGAACCTCCGAAATAAGAGCGCCAGTTCGTTGGGCGGCCGTCTTTTTTATCTCTTAAGTAAAAGAAGTTCCCATATTTTCCCTGAGGATCCTCACAGGCCTTCCTGAACCATTCGTGCTCATCTGAACAGTGATTTACCACAAGATCCATGAGGATGTACATCTCTCTTTTCTTCGCCTCTGCGATCAGCCTGTCCATATCCTCCATTGTTCCGAATTTCGGATCTATATCATAGTAATCTGAAATATCATAGCCCTGATCTGCCATGGGTGAGCGGTAACAGGGAGACAGCCACAGGATATCCACTCCCAGATCCTTGAGATAATCCAGTTTGCTGATGATTCCCGGGATATCCCCGATTCCGTCTCCGTTGGAATCGCAGAAGCTTTTCGGGTAAATCTGATACGCTACCTTGTCGTGCCACCATTTCTTTATCATAGTCAAGTACCTCCGTCTTTTTTACGCACACATTATACTCCCGTGGTGAGGATTTGTCTCTGTTTTTTAGAAAAAAGAAAAACTTCCGATCTGCATCTTATTTACAAACCGGAAGCTTTTTCTGAACTTCTATCCCATGGGGAAAAGATTCTATGCTGTTTTTTCTACTTTTTTCCCTGATCCTGTGATTGTCAGGATATGACTTTTGATCAGTACCGGACGAAGAGCGTTGTAAAGAACCGCTACAAGGATCACGGAGACAACTGCGTTGAACAAGGTTGTAAAGGCGCTCATCTTTGCCAGGGCTTCCGCAAGCTCCTGGGGCTGTCCCAGAATAAACTTTTTATAGAAAAATCCCACGATGGGATCTGCCGCCACGTTAAAGACAAGGCCTGCGACAGATGCAAGAACGCTCCATTTGAATACATATTTCTTATCTGTACTCTCGTTGATCTTTGCAATTTTATGGGCAACTAATCCGGTGATCAGACCGATGCAGAGCTTCAGCACAAAGGTTTTCGGAGCAACTGTGATATATACCGGATCCATGATATCTGCAAGGCCCATACCGATGGCTCCCGCAAGGCCGCCGTATAAACCGCCTACCAGAAGTGCGGCCAGCACACAGAATGCATTTCCGATGTGGATGGATGTCGCATCCCCTCCCGGTACCGGAATCTTAATCTGTAAAAATGTAAAAGACACATAACAAAGTGCTGCCAGAAGCGCTGTCTGCGCAAGCTTTGTAATCGTACTGTTCTGGGTGTTCATAATCATTTCCCCTTTCTCTTTTTTTCAATGCAGTAATCATACCCGATAACTGTCTGTATTTCAATGTCCAATTTTCACTATTTTTAAGGGTACAGTTTAACTTATCCCCTTCTCCCTCATTCATCTTTTCAAAAAAGAAATTCTTTGATATAATATTTGCGTATCTTTTTTCTGTTTTCCTGTTTTCCAAAAGAAAGGAATGAATATGAATAAAAAAAATAAAATCCTTCTGGCTTTCTGTCTGGCTCTTCTGTGCATTGCAGGAATCCTTGTCTTTCTGAAAGCCCTGCACATGTACAGAAACACCCACCGAAAACTGGATGACCTCCTCACCCTGGTTTCCTCCTCAAATACGGAAGACGAAACTGTGACTCTTCTGGTGAACAACAAGCCTGTTTCGATTCCTCTGGGCGGCCCGGAGAGGGAATTCGACTGTTTTACCCTGAACACGGAATTTGATACTGTCATTTCCACAGAGGATACAGGTCATGAAATTCTGATCAACAGGGAGCCTATGACTCAGCAGTCCTACAGCCTGCTTCTCGATTCCATCAGTGCAGTTGACAGGATCACCGTAACCATTGACGGACAGGATTATTATCTGCGTACCCTTCCGTCGGATTTCCCTTTGCTGACCGCCCTTGGCGAAGGCTCAACGGACGGCTACTATTACACCACTTTCGGAAATTATGTCGTTAAATTTGACACTCTGGGACAGGTTGTCTTTTACCGCAGGGCCCAGGCCAAGGCTGCGGGGCCATTTAGGAGAACGGAGCTGGAAGACGATGTTGTTCTTTATTCTTATCTGGAACGCCGTTCCTCCAAAAAGTACCCGATTCTTACGGGAGTGGGTTACAGCACCAATGCCCTGGTCATTCTCAATGAGCAGTACCAGAAGATCAATGAGATCCCATATATGGCTGAAACTGACAATGTTCCTGCCAATTTTCCTCTGGAAAACCATGATTATCTGATTCTCGGAAAAGATCACTACATTCTTACCACCTATATGGGAAAAAAGGTAACAAATATCCCGGACTCTGTGGAAGGCTCCGCCTACGGCGCAAATGTGGTTGCCTGTATCTTCCAGGAAATCAAAAACGGGGAATGTATCTTTGAATGGGACAGTACCGACCATCCTGAGCTTTACGCCGCAAGTGTGGAAGGCGGCGATTATACAAACACCAGCAAAATCTGGGCAGATTATGCCCACTTTAACGCCATCTCCATTGACCCGAAGGACAACAATTTCCTCTGCTCCTACCGCGATTTGGACAGTATTCTGAAGATTGACCGCAAAACAGGGGAGATTCTGTGGCATCTTGGCGGAAAGCTTGATGACTTCGGCCTGACAGAGGATCAGCAGTTCCGCCGCCAGCACAATGTCTCTGTCACAGAAGACGGCTCCATCCTCCTTTTTGACAATGGCTGCCGTACCAATATCATGGGATATCCCGTACTTTCAGAGGAAGAGATCGAGGAGGGCCAACGCCAGCAGCGTTCCCGGGCATTAAAGTTCACCCTTGATGAAGAAACAAAAACTGTCACGGATTTCAAAGAATATTCCGTAGACGGATTCTATTCCTCCACCATGGGCTCCGCCCAGATCCTGGAGGAGAAATCAGACACCGTACTTTTCAGCTGGGGCGGAAAGGCACAGCCTGGAATGCCTCTGTTCAGCGAAGTGAACTGCAGTAAGAAGACCATCAATTTCGAAATGCTGTGCGGAGCTTCTGATATCACCTGTTACCGTGTTAATTTTTATTATGAGTAAAAAAAGTTCCGGTCTGTGCATTTGCACAAACCGGAGCTTTTTTCATAAGGCTACATTGCATAAGCTTTAGGCAAGCCCAGCTTCCTCCATAGCCTGTTTGTTATATTCATTTGCCTTTTCTTCCAGCTCTTTTACCCAGTCGCTGGCATTCTTTTCGCCATTAAATACAGAATCTTCTACTCCTGCATAAGGGCCGTCAGCGCCTACGAAGCCTGCAAATCCAGGAATCTGGCAATCGCCGAACGGGATAACACCCTGTTTTACCTGATCAAAGTAATCGTCGAAGTACTGACCGTATTTTTTATCTTTTTCTGTCTGATCTGCTTCTGCTTTTTTCAGAGTCGGGAAGAATGCTGTCTGCAGCTCTGTCCAAACCTCTTCATCCATTGTCAGCGGCAGCGGCATGGACTGTTTATAAATTTCAACGCCAGCTTCCTCATCTTTCAGAGTCTTATAAGCTTCTACTTTTTCTTTCCATCCATCTACGCCCCAGCCCATCCATTTGAGCAGCTCATATGCTTCTCTTGGATGCTCTGTTCCGGAAGAGATACCTCCAAAGTCAAGAACGCCGAATTTATACTTGGAATCTGTTCCCTCTACGTTCGGTGTTGCGTACGGAACCATTTCAATACCTTTTTCACGATATTCGTCTGTATCAAACAGATTCAGGTAAGTCCAGAATGTGTCAACCTGATAGCCGATTTTTCCGGATGCGCCTGCCCATTCATTGGAGCCAAGCCATGCTGTGATTTCTTCTTCTGTGATCGGTGCGCGATATTTGCCTTTCATCAGCTCTGCAAGGTCATTTACACCTTTTGCCCAGTTTTCCATGTGGAAGCTTTCGCCATCCCATCCGAATTCGCCGATACAGTTTGGATCTGCTGCAACCGGATAGTAAGTAACAATTGAATGGAACTGGTTAAATCCGTAGATGCCCTCATCCGGAGAGGTTACATCCTTAAAGGACTGGATCATCTCGTCCCAGGTCCAGTCAGAAGGCGGCATTTCCACGTTCAGTTTCTCAAAGACAGCCATATCCGCATAGATTGCATCCGGGAAAAATTTCATCGGTGTTCCAAGCTTTGTGTCAGTTCCGTAATAACCCAGTTTCGCACCGTTAATAGAAGGAAGAATGTTTTCGTTTTCCGGGTCGTTCTCCCAGTATTCCGTCATGTCTCCCAGAAGCATATTGGAGAGTGCGAAATCACAGTTTCCGAGGATCATAAAACAGTCTGGTGTTTTTCCTGTATTTACCAGGTTCAGAAGAGTGTCATTGTAGGATTCTCCAGCTGCCTCATAAATGACATTTACCTTGATATTCGGATATTTTTCCATGAACTTTTCTGCAAGATATTCCGTCAGTACCTTGTTGTCAAAATTCATGTACGTCAGTTCGATCTCCTCATCGGTCATCGGCGGCAGTCCTTCTGCTTCTTCTGCTTTCACTGTTGCAGCAGTTCCGGTGAACATTCCCACTGTCATGGCTGCGGTAAGCAGTACGCTTATTACTTTTTTCTTCATTTTTTATTCCTCCTTTTTTTATACCGTTTCCACCTGTCTTCTGCAGGTCTATATTAGTGGTTTTCGGGTTACTGTTCACACGCACTATCCCTACTCGCCAGTAATACCTGTTCTGTCAACACTCTCTACAAACTGCTTCTGCAATACAAAATAGAGGATTAGTACCGGAAGGATGGTCAGCATAGTCGCCGCCATTTTAATTCCTTCATTTAGACTTCCCATGGTCTCTCCGGTTACAGAAGCTCCTGTCGCTGTATAGCTGTCATTAAAGCCTTTTAATGCGACTACCAGGGTATTCCAGAAACCGTCTCCGAATACTCCGCATACATAGAGCTGTGTCAGATACGCCTCATTCCAGTACCATACCAACGAAAACAGGAAAACTACCAGAATCGCCGGTGCAGCAGAAGGAAGGGCAATTTTTACAAATGCCTTAAAATGTCCGCATCCGTCAATTTTTGCCGCCTCAATCAGAACCTGTGGAATCTGCCTGAAAAACTGATAATAAATCAGAATATACAGCTGTGATTTCAATCCCTGTCCCAGAAGCGCCGGAAGCAGATAGGCTTTTAGGGAATCCAGGATTCCCAGATCATTGTATAAAAGATAGTTTGGCATCATGGTGATCTGCGGCGGGATAATGAACGAAATAATCAGAACTCCCATAAAAACCTTTTTGAGAGGAAATTCATACCGTGCAAATCCGTATCCCACAATGGCACAGATAATCATATTCAGCAAGGTCGGAAGCCCGGCCACCACAACGGACTTCCAGAAGGTGTCCAGGAAATTCATACTGGTAAAGGCATCCACATAATTTTTGAAATAAAGCGAGCTTGGAATCCAGCTCACCGAGCTGTCCAGAAGATCCGCCCTTGTCATAAGGCTCTTACTGATCATGTAAAGCACAGGATAAAGATATACAAAGCCGATACAGATCAAAAGAATGTAGATCACAGCCAGTTTTCCCACTCCCTCGCGATCTTTTGAGCCCATAAACCATTTTCTGATTTTGTTGCGGTTCAGTCTACCTGCCGCCTGCTCTTTTGGCATTTTGTTTCGCTGTCTGTTTTTCATACTTTACCCCCTTCCTTTCCAGTTTCCTGATCAGACGCTGTTCTTTTCGCATCTCTTTTTTCGCACGTTTTACCTGTTTCTGATAAACATCTTTTTTCAGGATAAAGAACGCTGCCACAAGAGCTACAAGAAGGATCACTATCAGAGAATACAGCCACGCCATAGCAGATGCGTATCCGTATCCCTTACTTCCTGTGGTACCGAACATGGCGTCCTTAATGGTATTAATGATATTGTTCTGTTCGTTATTTGATAAAAATACAACGGTGTATACCGCATTGAGAAGCATCATCGGTTTGATCGTGGGAAGAGTGATCTTCCAGAAGCATTCCCAGGTGGATCCGCCGTCCATCTTTGCCGCCTCATAAAGAGCCGTGTCAATTTTCTGGACGGCTGCCAGGAAGATCAGAATCTGTACCCCCGAATACCACAGATACAGAACTATGTTTTCAAATACCCCTACAATCGCATCTACCAGAATTCCAGGCAGAAATCCCAGCGCTCCCGCTATCATCGCCGTGTTCAGGGACGGAATAGAACCTGCCCCCTGGTCTACCAGCTGTGTCATAACCGGACCACTGGCAATAATGACAGGAAGGAAAAAAATCAGTCTGAAAAATCCCTTGCCTTTAATCCTGCTGTTTAAAAGCAACGCAATGATCAGGGCAAAAACAACAATGACCGGAACTGCAATGATCGTCTTAATCAGATATTCCCAAAGCTCTGTGGGGAACGTCTCGTCTTCCTGAAGGATCTGTGTAAAGTTTGATAATCCGATGAACATACTAATTCGTCCCTTCGGAGTCATCTTAACCTTGCTCAGTGCAAAATTGAAAGACTGGATCAGCGGCCGCGCTACAAATACGATCACTCCGATCAACCAGGGGAGCGTAAACAGATACCCCATCGCAGCTTCTTTCGCTTTCAGCGATCCGCCTTTCCATTTTCCGGTTTTCTTCTTTTTTTCTGTCATGCTCACTCACCTGCCTTATAGGACATACCCTCAAGAGTTATGCCGTTGTGTGTAACCGTTTCGCTGTTATAGTTCACATATACCCTGATGCCGTTTGAATAGCTTACTTCTACTACCCCATCTTCGCAGCGGGTACGGTCTGTAATATACGCCCCGTCTACCTTATCGTTCAGTTCCTTCAGCTCCTGATAATAGCGCACGATTTCTGAACGGTATACATCGTATTCGGAAGTATACAGATCTGAGGAATTCGTATAGAGAAGCTTCACAGGATCCTCTTTTGTCAAATAGAAGGACGGGTAAATGCCTGTCTCTGCCAGTTCCAGAAAGTATCTGGAGCTGTCCGCCTCAAAGTTCGCATAATCCCCATACATTGGAATCACACCTTTCAACGCAATGGAGAGGAACGGAACTTCTTCGTCTGCAAAAATATAATTGGAGGAATTTACCGGCATATTGAGGATGCTTCCGGTGTTTTTCCAGTAGCAGGAAAACGGACTTTCCATGGTAAGATTCATCTGTTCATCGCTCTTCCGGATCATTTCCTCAAAAACATCCAAAGTATCTACACGGCTGTACTGTTTTCCGTTGTAGCTGTAGCTGAAAAGATGATCTGTGATTCCTGTGAGAGCCAGGTTTTTAACTCCTGCTTTTTCATAGCTGTCAAGGGCGCTTTCAAAGCGGTCTTCTGCCTTTGAAGGTGTCTGGAAATTAAAGTACTCATAGATTTCTTTATAGGTGTTTTCCTGATAAACGCTTTCATCCAGCTTTTTAATCACATTGAACACTGTATTAACTGTATCCGGGTTCGCCCGAAGCGCATCCTGATACAAGTAGAAGGAAATTCCGGATTCTGTCGCACGGTCCATAAGCTCGTTGAGCTTTCTGTTTCCGCCCACAGCGCTGTCTGCCTTATACTTTGTAACCGGCATACTGTAAATGCCGCCCTTCTGCCAGCCCTTATATACAGAAAGAATATCTGAGACTCCTTCTGCCGAAAGGTCATCGTAAATTTCCCCGATATCCTCTGCCGTTGTCATTGTGACCGTTTTCTTGCCAAGCATTCCATTTTCCCGGTCTGTTCCCAGGAAATCCAGTCGGATGCGGAAGTCCGTATCCTTCTCTTCCAGCTGCTCAGTCCTTAACAGATAATCCCGGTACTGGCCTGCCATTCCCGCGTAGTCTGCCTTCTCTCCGCATCCAAACAGATACCGCATACGGATATTATAATCCGTCCTCTTTTCTTCCTGAAGCTGTACGGAGCTTGTGGCTTCCTTGCTGGTAAGCTGCTTGTAGATCCGCCGCAGGGTAAACTGCGGTGTGATCCAGTTGTAATTAGTAACTGCTCCATTGGGGTAAGCAATGATTTTTGCGTCCACAGCGCCTTCCTCAATGACAGAGAGTACGGACATCTGAGTATCCGTATGTACCATTCCGTATACAGGAGCAAGTACCGGTTCTGCATCGTTTACAGACTGGTATTCATCCCAGAACAGAGAGAGGATGTAGCTCTCATCCACTCCTGCGTTGTCCCCCCATACCTTCAGAGAAAAAGGTGAAGTAAATCTTCCGTCCTTATCGTCCAGGTAGATCAGGGCTCCGTTTCCGTCCGGAACCAGCATATATCCGTCTCTTTCCGCAGAATAGGTATATCCGAGGAACGGATATACGAAAATACTTCCGATGACCACATTTTCTTTCTTTTCCTGAATGGATTCCGAAGGAATCTCCACGGAAATCTCTTCTCCGTCAAGCACCATTTTTAACTGAAAGGAAATCTCATATTTTTTCAGGGTAACGTCCGCAGTAAAACCATTTTCTTCTGTTTTCACCTGAATATCCGCATCTGCTGCAAGCAGATCGGTTCTCTCCTCATTCAGTCCGTTCAGAATAATAAAGCCGATTCCGCTCTGGATAAAGCTTTTCCAGGTTTCATTCAGGGATTCATCCGGTTCCCTTACTGTAGATTCCATGATCGCGCCTGTTTCTTTATTGCGGATCACTACAGATAAGGTCTCTTCTTTTAAGAAAAGTTCCAGTTTATCGCTTTCTGCGATTTTCTTATGTCCGTTAATGGTATCCGTTTCTTCGGAAACCACGGCCTCTTCCTCTGCTTCCCGGCGTTCTTCCTCTGTGACCTCGACTTCTTCCACCGCAGGAGCCGTTTCTCCTTCCCCCCCTGTGGAAGGCTCTGCCGCTTCTTCCGTCTCTGTTGTCTCCTCTGCCGCAAGAACCGTACCAGTACAGGACGTAAGAATCAGACCGGCCGCCGTTAAAAGAGCCAGCATATGTTTTCTCTTTTTTAACCAGTATTTATTTGCCAATCCGATACACCACCTCTCCAAATACAGAACCTACAAAGTCAAATACCTGTCTGCAGAGCATGAACAAGATAAATGCCAGCAGGCTGAGAATCAATACGGCAAACAGAGTAAAGAACAGAATCTTTATGGTTTCCTTTACCGTATAATTATTTACTTCTTTAATTGTCATAAAGATCAAGATCAATACCCATCCGGCAATGAAAATTTCTGCAAACTGAATCAAAAATACTTCATTGTAGGTAATTACATTGCTCAGAATAATGCACAGCGGCTGAAGCAGCACATAAGGAGTCAGGCTGAAAGCCAGCCCGCAGTACAGTCTCTTAAAGGTACTCTCTCCGTCATTGATCGTACACATGAGATAGTTGCAGCCTGTCAGCACGACAAAGATGCCGACTACGCTGAGCACATCTGTGAAGATCGTATATCTTCCTTCCCTCACAGTCCGAAGGAGGAATCCGCAGAAATACTTGTTGACCAGGTAAATGACCACTGTCAGCCCAAGCATGATGTTCGCATTCAGATAAGCGCTCTTTCCTTCATAGCGAAGACCGTACGCCCCGTCTACCGGATGCTTCATGTAATAAAACATATAGACGAATCTTTGCCATACGCCGCTGTTTCTGATTCCCTCTGTCGCTTTGATAACAGGATTGAAAATTCCCTTCTTTGCCTGCAGGCGCTTCAGAAGCTTTATAAGGATACAGATCAACAGCAGTACGCCGACTGCAGGTATCATGTTGTTGCGAAGCCAGGTATTTCGCAGTTCCCAGAAGGAATCCGAATACACGTTGAAAGCCTTTGATATCCTCGCATATTCCAGTGCATTCTCATAATCCTCTTCCTGAAGATAGGAACGGCTCATCGCCTCATTTGCATAATCAAAGAGACTATTCATTTCCAGAACCTTTTCCAACGGTACTTTACTCTCTTCATAACGTCCGTTTTCATAAAGATTCAATGCGTTATGAAGAAGGTTTGTAAACTCTGTTGCACGGAAAATCTGTATCTGTCTGCTGTCTGAGTCCAGAATATAAAGGTTGTCCTGTGCATCCACATCGATTGCCTCTACCTTCTTGCTGAGACCAATCCGGAATCTTCCGTCATCGCGTCCGCCGAAAACGAAAAGCAGATCGCCTTCTGTGTTGTATTCATAAATATATCCGTCTGAGGACGCAACATAAACATTGTTGTGGTTTCCTACTGCAACCGAGGTTTCCTTGCCGTCGTAGGCATCCGGCTCAATGAGATTGGCGCCGGCGATATTCAGCTTCTTGAGGCTGGTATACTTTTCACCGGGCGTTACTGTATAAATAAGCCCCTGGTCGTCAATTGCCACGTTGACCGGTGTAGAAGGAAGATTGCTTACCATCTTGGCAAGCTGTGCCTCTGTGAAAAGCGCTTCCTGCACCATTCGAAGAGGGCTTACCGATGCATAGTTGGTACCGAAATAACCAAGGAAAGTTCCTCCTTCGGTAGGCGTGAGCTGCACAAGTCCGTTTCCGTTTCCCTCACAGACGATATACATATCTCCACCATCGTTTACCACGATTTTAATGGGTTTAAAATCTCCGCTTCCATACAGCGGATGATCCGGCTTCTGGTATTCGGCAGTCACTGTTCCCTCTGCGTCAAATACCACGACCTTGCCGGAATGGTCTGCTGCATACACGTTATTTTCCTCTGTGACGTAAACGCCGTAGGGCTCGCTAAGAACGCCATCTCCGATAACAGAAATCAGATTTCCTTCCATGTCGGTTTCATATATAACTCCGGCTCCCGCATCTGCAATGTACATTCTTCCGTCATCGGTTATTTTTAAATCTTTGGGATTGACCAAAGAATAGTCTCCGATTTTTACAATAGACGCTTCCGGCATGTAGGCAGTCTGTGTTTCAGTCACATAGCCATAACCGTCTATGGTATAGGTTTTATAAGGCACCGCCGCCCTGACTGCTGCCGGAAACACTGTTCCCGTTATCAGAAGTGCAAGAAGAAACGCAGCACACCTTTTTGTCCACTTTTTCATTTTCTTCCCCCCTTACTTGATACCGGAATGTGCCATGGTGTTCATAATGCTCTTCTGGCAGATGATAAACATCAAAAGGTTTGGCACAAACATAATCAGCGTTGCTGCTGCGGCAATACCCTGACCGGCAACTGTATTGTTGGCATTGGTCAGTGTATTCATGTAGAATGCCAGTGTGCGCAGCCCGTCCTCATTCATATACAGGTTAGAGGTTTCCACATTGACCCATACCTGTTGGAAGGCCAGGATTGCCGAAGTTGCAACTGCCGGTCGAATCAGCGGAAAAATGATCTTGCGGTACACCGTGAAATCACCTGCTCCGTCTATGTACGCCGCATCGATCAGGGCATCCGGAATCTGGTCAATAAACTGCTTCACCAGAAACAGACTGACAGGCATTGCTACCAGCGGCAGAATATGGGCAAGATAATTATTGGTCATTCCAAGGGTATTGATCACCAGATATCTTGGAATCATAACTGCTACAGGTACGAACATAAGCGCCATATTGTTTACTTCCATCAGCGCTTCCTTCCCACGGAATTTCATTTTGGAAAGGGCAAATCCTGCTGAGGTAGAAAGTACAATGGAAAGTATCACATCCGAAGCAGTTACGATCATACTGTTAAACACGTATCTGCTCAGCGGGATTCCCGATGTCTGTGATGCCTTCATCAGTCCCCTGAAATTGTCCAGTGTCGGTCTTGTCACAAAAAATTTCGGAGGAAAGGCAAACAGCTCGTCGATGGGTTTAAATGCATGACCGATGATAAATACGATCGGCAGGAGCATAAAGATTGCCAGCGGCAGAACTGCAAGGATTAATTTTATCTGTCTTAACTCAAATCTTTTTGGATTAATATTACTTCCTCTATATCCAGCCATAACGTTCCCTCCTTTCTCAGTCCTTCTCTGTAAACAGCTTCTTCGCCATTGTAGAAAACAGCCATACAATGCCGAGAAGCACTACGGATATTGCGGCTGCATAACCCATCTCATAACGAATGAAGCCATAGTCCTCAATATGGTTTACAATAAGCTGTGCCGCATACCCTGGAGTGGGGTTGACTCCGGTCAGCATAACACCGATAGCTCCGTTTCCGAAGGTTCCTACAATGGACATAACCGCACCGAAAAGCATCTGAGGTTTCATTGTGGGAACTGTGATATAGATCATTTCCTGGAATCGATTCTTGATTCCATCGATTGCGCCTGCCTCATAAAGCTCCTCATCTGCGTTCAGAATGCCTGCCAGCATTGCCAGAAATCCGACGCCCATACTGCTCCATAAAGCTACAATAATAACGATAGGGAGAAGATAACGCTGATCTACCAGCCATACGATCGGCTCTGTAATGATCCCAAGCTTCATGAGAATACTGTTCAGATAACCGGTCTGATCTCCCGTAAAGATAATTTTCCATAAAACTGCCATTGCCACACCGGAAGTCATACTTGGCGAATAGAAGATCAGTGCCAATATGGTTCTCGGAACCTTCGACATCTGCGCCAGCACCCATGCCAGAAGGAAGGAAAGCATATAGCCCCCGATTCCTACGATAATGACATATACCACAGTATTAGGCAGTACATACTGCATGAAGATTTCATCCTGTGTAATCAGGTTGATATAATTCATGAATCCCGCAAAAGAAGGGAAGGAAATCGTATCAAAATTCGTAAGGGACAATAAGATTGCCATGACCATCGGTGCAATGATAAAGGTTACAAACAACAGCAGGTAGGGCATCAGAAAAAACCATGCCTGTCTGTTTCCCGATTCTCGTCTCGCAATTTTATTTTTCTTTACTGCCTGTCGTTTCCTCAATTTGTTTCCCCTCCTTTCCCGGAAGCACACTCTGCAAGAATCTCGCGGACTCTCTCCAAATCCGGAACAATATACGGTGTAACCACGCTTCCGTCTGTATTGTTATAACCGAACTCTTCCAGTTTTCTCTCTGTCTCTCTGTTGATTCTCTTTACCGCATTGTCAAGGGTTCTTCTCAGATTATCTCCGTCTACGACAACTGAGTTATATGCGTTGCTGATTTCTCGTTCCACCATATAACTTCCTGGAAGTCTCGGCGCTTCATAAATCCATTCTGCCTGTTCAAGAATTGTACTTTTATCTCTTGTTTTCCACGGAAGGAGCTGAAACGCTTCTTTATTTGCTGTGTTCCACATAAAGGTAGAGCCGTAGGTAATCTGCAGAGTCTGTCCGAATTCTGCCTGAACCTCTGCGGAAGACCACCATTTCATAAACTCCCAGGCTTTTTCTTCTCTCTCCTCATCAGAGTGGAACATCACCGTGCTTTCCGCACCGCCTGAAGTATAACGGCTGATTTCTCCATTTTCATCTTCTGTGCCCGGTACCGGGTAGATTTCCCAACTGTTCGCAATCTCTGGAGCTGCGTTGAGCAACATATTATACACGGAATAATCTGCAATACCGATCGGCAGGGAGCCGTTTCGGAAGTGCTGATAAAAGTTCGGAATGTCCTTTGGAAGATTATAAATCGTAAATAATTCCGTCAATTCTTTAAAGCCTTCTACCGATTTTTCACTTGTGAGACTGGAATCTCCCGCAAATTCATCGTAGAGACTGCCTCCGTTCTGGAAAATCAAAGGTGTTGTTCCATGGAAGTTTCTCATGGCAAGCATACCTGCTGTGGGATAATAGAAATTCATACCTCTCATCTGAAGGCTTGGAAGAATATTTTTCAGTTCCTGCATGGTATCCGGAACTTCCAAACCCAGCTGTTCAAAAATATCTGTCCTGACATAAAGCACCCAGAAATTCATTGTTTCGGGTATGGAATAGATTCCGTCCTCAATTGTTGAAGGGATCAGAAGTCCTTCCTCAAAGCGTTCCGCTACTTCTGCAAAATCCTTAAACTCCGTAAGATCCTTGATCGCCCCTCGGATTCCCAGTTCAAAGGGAACCGCATAGTTGATACCGGTTGCAATATCCGGCGCATCCCCGGATGCATTTGCAAGAATCAGCTTATTCTGGTCAGGCATCAGCGCCAGATCCACTTCTATCCCTGTCTTTGCAGTGAAATCTTCATCTATCATTTTCTGCATAATCTCAAGATACTGTCTGGAGCGGTTTACCCATACCTGCAAGTGCTCCGGATCTGTATTGCTTGTAGAATACGCCTGTGATGCAAAGGAGGTTGCAAATCGTTTCGCACTTGCTGCCGCTGATTTCAAAACTCCGGAATTTCCCGGAAGCTTTGCATCCTCCTGATGAAGGAAAATACGGTCAATGGCAAGCTGATTTTTATTCAAACTATCTATCAGGTTTGCCAGGAACTGATTGACAGAGTTTACGCTGGTTGTCAGCTCTGCAATTCTGTACGCAAGCTGATCCGGCTCTGATGCCAGACTGCGAAGCTGTTCTGACGCTACGCTTGCCGAGGAAAAAACACCTATCTCGTCTACGTCCGGATTATAAATTTTCATATCCTCGCAAAGCTGATCCAGCTTGTCCGCATATTCCTCCAGCCTTGTAACTGCATCGGGAATATAGGATTCGATATCCAGATCACGGTATTTGTCTTTATTTGTTCCCGCAACCTTTGTGATCTGAAGATTCAGGCTGTTAACGCCATTCATGATTTCATCTACGCCTTCCAGCATATCTCTAAGAGGATCTTCTGCTATGGTAAAGGAAATCGTATGTTCTCCTGTCTCCAGATGAAGAGCAAGAGGATTTTCCTCTCCGTCTGTAAAGGTCGCGTTCTGATATTTCTTTCCATATTTCAATGCGCAGTTAAAAAAATCTTCTCCGGGAATCTTTCCATCCACTTCTATGTTGAGGAATACAGGAAAATCTGCTTTCTCACTCTGCTGATATTTCATGGAAAGATAATAATTCCCCGGATTTTCCACCTGGAATCGATAAGACACCTTACTTCCTGCATCTGAAAAAGATGCGGCATCAATCGTGTTAAGCTTCTTTGTTTTTACCTCGTAAGGCTCCAGGTTAATATCATATTCACAGGTTGCCCGGATGGAAGAAGCATTTCTTGTATCCATATCCTCTCCCTGAATCGTGATCATTTCACTTCCCGGAGCTTCTCCCGGATTCTCATATTCGGCAAGCGTCTGCTCCGGGTTCAGATAAATGTCTCCCAGAAGCATGGTTCCCTCCAGCATGGTGATCTCCAGTTCATTCATTCCTTCCCGGAGCTCCACTGCAAGGGGTGTCGTTCTCCGATAAGTACTATCCATAAGAAATTTATTGTTCCATTCTCTTATTTTTTCCGGCACAGGAACAATCTGATTGCCGTATCTGTCATAAGAAATTTCTTCCGGATCCTTCCACTGCGCCTCCATGGTAATATCGCGCAGCTCGTAAAAAGGATACTCCCCGTTTACCTTCATAGAAAACTCGATGGGAAGTACGCTGTCCCCTGCATCAAAATAATCCATACTGATGCAGTATCTTGCAGTCTCCGGTGCTTCAATCAGAAGTTTTCCGGTTTCTCCCACTGTCATCTGCGGAACATCGGATGTATATCCATAGCTGTCTGCAGCAATCTCTGTTCCGTCTGTACCCTGAAAAATGTCGCTGATCTTAAGCTCCAGCGTTTCCCCTTCATAAAAGGGGGTTTCCGACATACCGTTTACCACTGTGTAATTTTTTCCGATCATATCATTGGTGAAGTTTTCATCTGTGATATAATTGGAAGCATTTCCAGATGCCGTATCCTGCGTATTCTCCTCTTCCGACGCCGACACGGTGATTCCGGACACTGCAGTCGCAATCGCCAAAACCATTGCCGCCGCCCGGAAGCTCATCTTTCTCCGCATAATATCTCCTCCTTCTGGTACTTATTTAATCACTCCGGGACTACGGCTGTACCTCGTAACCGCTTCCCCATAC
>DXXQ01000246.1 GCA_019416265.1 Clostridiales bacterium
TCATGGGCGATATGCAGGCAGAGTGCATTTACCACAGTCTGGCGGTGATCGGAAAACTCCTCGATTGCCTTTTCATAAATATCTTTTGTGAAAAGCATTCCCTCTTCCACAAGCTTCTCACATTCTGCAACGGAAGTTTCAATGTCTTCCTTTTTATATGTATCTTCTAATTTCCGGACAATGGTCTCCCTGCTGTCTCCTTCTTCCAGAAGAGGCAGCACATCATAGGTAACTTCATCCACAAGATGGATGCATCCGCTGTTAATGTCCAGAACGATGTTATAGCCATTGTTTTTATAACGGTGAATCAGGCTCATTTTCTCGAATCCTTTCATTCTTTTGCTGTACGAAAGAAAAGCAGCGGTTTTTACCCCGCTGCCTTTTTCCTTTTATACACAGCTATTTCTTATTTGTGCTCGCAGCTCTGGTTTCCTACTGTACAGGAAGTTTTGCAAGCAGACTGGCAGGATGTCTGGCACTCGCCGCATCCGCCTTTTTTTACTGTGTTCTGTAAGTTCTTTGTATTCAATGTTTTGATATGTTCCATAGTGGTATCCTCCTTATTTTTCGTAACTTATGATATTGTTACGTATCTTGGCATAGTATATCACAAAATTTCTGATTTTGAAAGTATTTTTTTTATGACAGCATTCCTCCCAGAGCGCCTCCCCCCACGCACATGAAAAAAGTGGTGACCGCATGTGCAAAAGACATATCCCAGCGACCCTTCGCCAGAAAAGAAACTGCCAGAAACAGGATATAATATGCCACTCCCAGGATCAGTCCCCAGAAATACTTCTCTTTTCGTACCATTTTTCCTGTCAGAAAGCCTCCGAAGAGACAGGCAGCCACATATACCGCAACAATTCCCGCCGCTACCGCCGTCTCTCCCAGGTCAAAGGTGAACAGAAGAAATGCCAGCAGCATCAGAGCTGCTCCTGTCAGTATGTAAGAGGCCAGTAATGATTTCAGTATCGCTTTTCCCTTCATGCGCAAAGCCCTCCCATAGGATAATATATGGGAGGGCTTTGCGCTTTATTCATTTTTACAGTTTCCTCTGTTCTCAGGCAAACCTTTTATTTCTTTTTCGTCTTTAAATAAACAACTGCACCTATCAGGATCAGTGCCGCAAGAATCAGCGCAACAAACGGAAGGATTGCCGTAGTATCCCCTGTTTCCACAGCATGGCTGCCGGATGTCTGGCTGCCGGTGCTGTTCCCGTTATTGTTCACAGTACCGTTTCCCGAGGTTCCATTCTGTCCGGACCCGGAACTGCTGCCTGTGCCAGCAGAGCTTCCTGTACCGCCGCTGTTTCCTGTGCCTCCGCTCTGAATATCTCCTGTATTGCTTCCTGTACTTCCTGCTGTTCCGCCGGTTGTCCCTGAGCCGCTGTTTGTTCCACCGTTATTTCCTGACGAACCGGTATTTCCACTGTTTCCTGAGGTTCCTCCTTCTCCCGGCTTTCCTGTAATTGTGGGAGTAGGTGTAACTGTCGGCTTCACCTCATCGCCAATCGGGAAGTCCGGGCCTACCATCTGCATACTTCCGGCAATTCCGAAGGGGCTGAAGGAATGGGTGCTGAAGACCATGATTCCCCCTTCTACGCTGGGAATGATCGTCTCTGTTGCACCATTATCAAGAAGGTGCTCCACTGTGTAGTCGTAGCCCTCCTTAACAGGAACCGTAACGCTGATATATTCGCCGTCCGGAATTTCATATTCTGTGTTATTCTGTAAATCCCAGAGTTCAAATTCATAGGATTTGAAGATCATTGCGTCGGATTCATTGGCAAACTCATAGCTTTCGCCGCTTGTCACCCTGAACTGCACATACCACGGAAGATTGATTCCGGAAACAGAAATCCCTTCATGGCTGTGATTTACAGCTGCATGCTGAAGCTTCTCTTCTTCTGTGAGATTCTCAGGAAACTCTGTGGGGCGCTGATCTTCTGTTTCGAAATCTGCAGGGTCATCAAAAATATTGCTGCTGTCATTCTCCTCCCCGTCGGCTTCGCCATCCTGGGGAAGTTCCGCATCTTCGCTGTTTTCGATCTCAGAACCGCTGTTGTCATTTCCTTCTGTATCTGAATCCTCTTTGTCAGTCTCGCTGTTGTCCTGAACCTCCTCATTCCCGGACTCTTCGCCGCCGTTCTCCCGGGCATCTGTTTCGCCGGACTCCACACCTTCTTCAGAATCCTCTTCCTCTAATACGGTATCTTCCGGAACAATTTCTCCATTCTCCTGTCCGTCGCCGCTCTCCTCTGAGGGTTCCTCTGTGTCTGCCACGTTTTCCTCTGTGTCTTCTGTACCGTCCTGCTCATCCTGGGATTCGCCGGAAACTTCCTCTTCCACAGCGTCCACATCCTCTGACTCTGTATCCAGCTCTTCCTCCTCATCCTCAAGCTCTCCCGCTTCTTCTCCGGAAATGCCGGTTACGATCACATGGATACTGCTTACAACTCCTCCAAGCTCTTTGTCCCAGCCTTCCATATCTGTCAGGTCAATCCCTTCTTTCGGCACAAAGACAGCCTCACAGGACTGCACATGCTCCGTAAGCTCCATGGAATCGTCCAGCCATTTCAGTTTTCCGTACTTACTGTCGGGAAATTCCACCTCTGAAAGGCTCACAGGATCTGACACTGTGATGTTGTCCGGGAATAATTCTTCCAATTTAATGCCGGAAGCGCTCTCCACACTGCTTTCCGCTGCAAATACAACGGGCAGCTGGCTTCCAAGTAATGCTGCTGATAAGGCCGCAGCCGCCAAAAAACGTACGCTCTTCTCAAAAGTTCTCTCTTTTTTCATCTCTATACCTCTATCTGTTCCTCTTCCGGATTTCTATGATTGTAAACTCTGTTATCGTAAACAATAGCATATTTGTCTTACTGTATTGTATTTCGCTGTTTTCTTTATGAATTTTGGGCATTCAGGTTCTGCCCTGAGGAAATTTATCTCTTCCCTCTCTATACTATATCAAATCTTTATATGTTTGTAAATCTTTTGTAACAGTTTTTTCTTTTTTATCAAAAGAATTATAACACGGTTTCTGTGATTAAAACAGTCTTTTTTTCATTTTTTTGCAGGCCATTTTTCATGGAAAAACCGCGCCGATTTTTCAGCAACTTCTCCTTTTCCCATTGCTTTTTTCATGAAAATCGGTTATATTTACAGCTAACAATATTTAAATACGGACAGAAGCATCTGTCCCCAAGAAAAAGGAGTGTAATTATTTTGGATTCCAGTGTCCTAATCCAGGCAGTTTCAATTTTAGTCCTGGTACTTCTCTCAGCGTTCTTTTCTTCTGCTGAGACCTCTATGACAACCGTAAACAAGATCCGTATTCAGGCTCTCGCAGAGCAGGGCGACCGACGCGCGCGCATTCTGAAAAAAGTCATTTCCGACTCAGGTAAAATGCTCAGTGCGATTTTAATCGGAAACAACCTTGTAAACATGGCTGCCTCTGCTATGATGACAACTTTGACTATTGAAGTTATCGGAAATGCCTATGTTGGTCTTGCAACCGGCGCTCTTACCCTGATCATCCTGATCTTTGGTGAGATCACACCGAAAACTCTCGCAACGATCCATTCAGAGAAGCTTGCTTTGGCTTATGCCAGAATTATCTATATTCTGATGATCATCCTGACTCCTGTGATTTTTATCATCGGAAAATGTTCCTCCGGCGTTCTTTATCTTTTGCGGGTTGACCCCAATGCAAAAACAAACACCATGACAGAGCATGAGCTCCGTACACTGGTTAATGTCGGTCAGGAAGAGGGCGTCATTGAGCGCGAAGAAAAACAGATGATCTACAATGTTTTCGATTTCGGCGATTCCACTGCACGAGATGTAATGGTTCCCCGTATTGATATGACTTTTATAGACGTTAATTCCACTTACGATGAGCTTCTTGCAATTTTCGCAGAAGATATGCATACACGTTTTCCTGTTTATGAGGAAAATACAGACAATGTCATCGGAATCATCAATATGAAGGATCTTCTTATTTTCCCGAAAAACGAAGAGTTTTCCATTCGAAAGATTCTGCGCGAGCCCTATTTCACCTATGAATATAAGGCAACTGCAGATCTGATGATCGAAATGCGAAAAGCGTCTCTGAACCTTGCCATCGTACTTGATGAATACGGCGCCACCGCCGGCCTTGTCACTTTGGAAGATCTTCTGGAAGAAATCGTAGGAGAAATCCGTGACGAATACGACGAGGACGAAGAAGAGGACTTAAAGGAGATCCAGCCGGGACGGGAATACATAGCTCTCGGTTCTGCAAAGCTGGATGACATCAACGAAAGCCTCGACATCCATCTGGAATCTGAAGACTACGATTCCATTGGCGGTTACATTATCGAGCAGTTAGACAGTCTTCCAACACAGGGACAGTCTGTCACCCTGGAAAACGGCATTCGCCTTGTGGTAGATGATCTCGACAAAAAACGAATTGAACAGGTACACATCTGGCTGCCGGAAAAAAAAGCAGAGGAGGATTAATTCACCCGTCCTGCTGTGCCGGCTTATTAAAACAGCCGCTTCGTTCTCCCTCGGGAACCGAAGCGGCATTCTTTTATTTCATAAATATCTCAAACTGTTCCACAATTCTAGTAACTTCTCCCATGACAGCTCTCACACCCTCCGGTGTTTTTCTCCAGTTCTCCTTTGTAATTCCATCTGCATCCACAGGAACAACCATAAATTCTGTCTCCGGAAAAACTCTCTGATAATAGGTCAGGCATCTTCTGGCATGGTGGGTTTTACAGCAGAGAATGGCTTTTTTTACAGTAATTCCTTTTTTCTCCGCTTCTTCTCTGGAAAAAAGGGCATTTTCATAAGTATATGTTGCCCGGTCTTCTCTGAGGACAGCCCCTTCCGGTACCCCGTTTTTCTTCAGAACATCACATAAAAATTCCCATTCCGTCTCATATGTCCCGTTATATTTGTCCTCTTTTTCCAATACGCCGGAAAATTTTCCCAGAGCAACGCTGAATCTGCCGCTTGGCAGCACCCAGGGCGCCATTCCTTCCTTATAAAGCTGCGCCGCCTTCTCCGCCATTCCCGGATACCCGTTTCCCGGCACAAAAATAAGATCTGCTTTCTCCACCTGATCCTCTATGAATATAAATTCTTCTATTTTTTCCAAAAAATCCTCATACTGCCTGTCCGCTTTCGTATTCATTTCCCATCATCCTTTTCTGTCATTTCTCTGTGTGCGCCTTTCCAAGGCTTCCTATCTTATGTGGGGGAGAGAGCTCGGACTTCTCCATTTTGCATCCTCCCCCTTTCTCAGGAGATTAAACCCTTTTAAAAAGGTTTTGATCTCATCTCGTTACAATCAGGGTGCTGTATCCGTCGTCTCTCAGCCTCTGTTCCATGGCAATTGCATTCCCGATTTCCCGGTATGCCCCTACCTGAACCTTATAAAACTCTCCGTCCATAAGAAGATAAGCCGGATATCCTTTATCTTCCAGCTGATACAGCATTCTGTCTGCATTTTCCCTCACCCGGAAAACGCCTGTCTGGACTCTGTACAGAGGTTTTTCCATATTCTGGGCCTCATCCAGGGTTCCGAGAATCGCTCCTGCAATTGCATCTGCAATTTCCTGAAATTTTTCTTCAAATAATTTGTTGTCTTTATCGGAATTGATAAATCCCGTCTCAATAAGCAGAGCCGGAATCCGCGTTCTGCGAAGAACCACCAGGCCCGGCCGCGCCTTTACTCCAAGCTCCTTAAATCCAACCTCTCCAAGCGCACCCAGAATATTTTCGGCCATCTCATATTTCAGCCCCTTTTTATCATAGACCAGCACTTCTGCCCCATTGTATTGATTTGCCTCAGGGCTGCTGTTCCGGTGAAAAGAGATAAAAAAATCTGCTCCCGACTGATTCGCAATCTGTGCTTTTTCAAAAGGCGTCTGGTACACATCCGTCGTTCTTGTATATAAAACATCGATTCCATTCGCCGCAAGAATTTTCCCCACTGCCAGCGCCAGACGAAGATTATCTTCTTTTTCCTGTTTTCCATTATATTGGGCGCCCGGGTCTTTTCCCCCGTGCCCTGCATCCAGCATAATTGTGTAAGCCATATCAGAAAAACCTTTCCTGTTCTTCCTTATAGAATATGTCACTGACGGCAAAAAGCTACTGGCTGCGTAATATTTCAAAACTCTCCCTGCATCCCGATCCGGCATCCCTTCGCTGCGGCCACCACAGCAGATTTCCTCCGGATATCTGTTTGCCAGGTGATCGTCTTCATGGAAATTTGTGCTCTCATGGAGATTCCTTCTTTTAATTTCTCAGATTTTCCCTTCTTTTTTGAGGTATTCCAGAAATGCATCACAGCCCTCTGTCACATCCTCATAAGTCTCATCAAAATTCCCGGTATACCAGGGATCTGCAATATCTCTGTCTGATCCTGCAAAGCTCAGAAGCTTATACACCTTCCCCTCCGGATCTCCCTTCAGCATCCTGTTAAGATTCTTCATATTCCACCGGTCCATACCGATGACATAGTCAGCATCCTCATAATCCTTCCATGTAATCTGTTTGGCTCTGTGGGGAACCAGCGGGATATTCATTTCACGCAGCTTATTCACCGTCCCTCTGTGGGGCGGATTCCCAATCTCCTCCCTACTGGTCGCAAAGCTATCAATAACAAACCTGTCCGCCAATCCCAGGGTTTTTACCTTGTGGGTGAAAACGCTTTCGGCCAGGGTGGAACGGCATACTTTCCCTATCAAATGGTACAAAGTCTTTTTCTGTTATACCTACCTCACTCAGTTCACTTACATTATACTCTTCCATAGGCACTATTTCAATCCTTGCATCTTCTTTATCTAAAAACAGAAACGCTCCAGCCATACTATCCAACACAATAAACACATCTCTATTACCAAAGACAACAACCTTTTTGATATGCTCTGTAATAAACTGGATTTTTTTCTCCATTACCATAGCTTCATCATCAAATAAAGACTCTATCTCAGCATCTATATTTTTTATGGTATCTTCTATAGCCTCAATATCAGGATTATGCTCTACAGGTACTAAGAGAGCTTTCTTTTTTTCCAGATTTGTTTCCAGTTCATTTGATTTTACCATGAATTCTTCTTTTGTAATTAACTCATCTGTATAAAGATCAATCAATTTTCCTTTTTTATTTTCTAATTTTAGTATTTCTTCTTCTATACTT
>DXXQ01000247.1 GCA_019416265.1 Clostridiales bacterium
GAGGATATCTCATCAAAGATGCTCCTTCACCAGCTTCCTGATTAGGTGTTGCGTCTATATTCAATTTTTAGCCACCACAACGATGGCTTATTTGTGATGCTCAAATTTATTCTCTACTCGCTACTTCATTGTTTCAAACTTCTTTACACCCCAAGTACCAAGTTATTGTATCCCACTATAGTTGCTTTCCCTCTATCATATGTGACATTTCTTTAAAAGTAAAGGAAGAATATTTAGAAAATTCCATTTTTTCAACATATATTTTTGTATTCTCCATTCTTTTCACAATCTTATCAGTATGTCCTGTAATCATCAGTTCTTTCTTTTAATTCATTTTTAATAATTGCCTTTTTCTGCAAATGATGGTAGAATGTAACTTGCATTATGGTCAGCGCTGATGCAGGGTCTGTAATGCGTTACACTTATTTAGGAGGATTCAGATATGAGTACAGCAACAATAGTCCTTCTGGTCATTCTTGTTATCCTGATTGGCGTATTGATTGGTTTATATTTCTTCGGAAAAAAGGCTCAGAAGAAACAGGAAGAACAGCAGGCACAGATCGAAGCCACCAAACAGACAGTTTCCATGCTGGTTATCGATAAAAAGCGGATGCCACTGAAAGAATCCGGTCTTCCTCAGATGGTCATTGACCAGACGCCGAAGCTTATGAGACGTTCCAAACTTCCCATTGTCAAGGCAAAAGTCGGACCGAAGATTTCTATATTAATTGCAGACGAAAAAGTTTACGATCTTATCCCTGTAAAAAAAGAAATCAAAGCGGAAGTCAGCGGACTTTACATCGTAGGCGTAAAAGGAATCCGCGGTTCTTTAGAGAAACCGGAAAAGAAGAAAGGCTTCTTTGCCCGTTTCAAAAAAGACAAAGGCGAGAAAAAAGACAAATAAAATTCAAGGCTGCCCAGATTACTCTCAAGGGCAGCCTTATTTTTATCACTTATACTTATAATGAAAAATTCTCACAGTCTCTCGGCTGCACCTGAATCATCAGATAGCAGTCCGCAATATGCTCCTCGTTCATATCGAGAGCGTAATCCACCTTCATATTCAAGCTGTCCTTGCTCTCGTCAAGAGCCAGGTTCGTAGCCGCGATTCCCATCTGGATCGTTCCGAAGGGAGTCGTATAATAGGTCATATTTTTCTTTCCCTGTTCAAAAACCATATGAACGTTTACCAGTCCTTTTTTCCGGACCTCCATACCACGGGGAGCCATTTTTATGTAATTGATCGTCGGCTCCGAAAAATCCTCCATCACTTCCTCATAGCGAAGGTAATGACTTCCGTTTCGGAAATAATACTCTCCCGGGACTACGATCTCCAGCGGCTCTTCTCCGCTTTCCGGATCCATAAGCTGTAATCCCCGCACATGAATCAGTACATTTTTATCCATTTGCATCTCCTAATATTTCTCTATGTCTATTTTTTTCGTCATTTCCACATCATAGGGCAGAATAGAATTGGCAAAATCCTTAAACTTTTCTGCCAGATCGCTTACATAAAAGCGGTATGGAAACTCCTCCTGTTCCGTTCCGGTACTTAAAAGTCCGTCTTTTTCCAGTAGTCTTCCAAGCTCCAGTGCTGTCTCGTATGCCGGATTGACAAGGCGTACCTGATCTCCCATAATCTCTCCGATCGTCGAGCGCAGAAGGGGATAGTGGGTACAGCCCAGAATAAGGGTATCGATCTCTTTTTCCTGTAATTCCCTGAGATATCTGCCGGCAACCTCTGTTGTCACAGGATCGTGAAGCCAGCCCTCCTCTACAAGGGGACAAAAAAGCGGACAGGCCTTTCCGAAAACCGTGATCTCAGGATCCAGTTTTTTCAAAAACTCCTCGTGAATCCTGCTTCCCACCGTACCCTCTGTGCCGATGATTCCCACTCTTTTATTCTTCGTTTCCTCCGCCGCAACCCTGGCGCCCGGCTCGATCACACCAATGATCGGAATATCAAATTCATGGCGCACCGCATCCAGGGCAAAAGCGCTGGCTGTATTACAGGCTACCACGATCGCCTTTACCTGCTGTTCCTGAAGAAATCTGATGATCTGGCGGGAGTACCGTATGATCGTTTCCTTTGATTTGCTTCCATAGGGAACCCTCGCCGTATCACCGAAATATACAATTTTTTCTGAAGGGAGATTCCGCATGATCTCACGCGCAACCGTAAGCCCTCCCACACCGGAATCAAACACACCTACCGGTGCATCTCTGTCTATTATCATTGATTTCTCTCCATTTTCCTGGTTGTCCTGTCTCCTGCGGCGCCAACTGCATAAATCCCGCCGTCAGCCCCGTTAACAGTAACATATTAACACCATTTAAGCGCTTTCGCAAGCCAGAAGGAAATCTTTACCCGGGAGTTTGACAGTTGAATAATTAAAAATCACCTTGCAGGCCTTATAAAACCTGCTTTTTTTATGTCAAATTTTATGTTTTTGTATGTACAAAAACATAAAATTTGACATAAAAAACGCAGGTTTTATA
>DXXQ01000248.1 GCA_019416265.1 Clostridiales bacterium
AGGAAATGGAGGAGTATGTAGAAAGCCATACCCGGGAATACAGGGAAATGGAAAGGGACTCCGTAGAGCTTCTCCTGAGTATGCTGTATGAGCTTGATGCGTATCAGGAAACAAAAAAACAGATACAGGATTCCCTGAAGAAAGAGGAAAAGGAGGGGAACATTATGTGTAAAGCTTTTGATGAGATCCGGGAAAAATACCGTAATATTGGACATGCAGAAGGACTTGCGGAAGGACATATAAAAGGAGAAAATGGTCTGGTTGCGTTGATTTCCGCAATGACCAGAGACGGCAGGGCATCGGAACTTCCGAGGCTTGGAGAGGAACCGGGATTTCTGGAGGAAATGAAGAAAGCTTATCATTTATGAAAAAGCATTTCAGGAGCTGACTGCAGCGGGGAAAGCGCCCCTTTGCAGAACTGGTGCCGGAATGGATATGGAAATGCAAAAGAGAGCAGGAGGTATTGACTTCCTGCTCTCTTTGCCACTGCCAGACTGGTGGTGCTAGCCGAGACGCCGGAGGTGATCGTGGATGAGGAACATCTGCTTGCAAGCTACGATACCATCTACCTGATGCAGTACGCATCTGTGGAGCAGGCAATGAACGCCTATGTGTACTATGCCGCCCATGCGTCCGCGGTAGAACCGGACATGCCTCCCATCCCTGAGAGCAGTTCCGTAACATGCCTTCATAAATACTTTTTCATACGGGAAGTTTGAGGAGTTATCCGAAAACATTCCTCCCTTCTGTGTATGTTTTTCTTTTAAACTGGACCCTTTTTGATAATTTTGATACCCTAGTTGATACCCTTTGTTTTTTCATCACAAAACAAAAAGCCGGAAGCCCCTTTAAAATCAAGGCTTTCCGGCTCCTTTAGAAACAGGGGATGAGAGAATCGAACTCCCACCAAAGGTTTTGGAGACCCCTATCATACCATTTGACCAATCCCCTATATTTGCTACTGTTTGAATTATACATTCAAAAGATACTATTGTCAAGATGTGTCTTGAAATTTTTTGATAAAATCTCAGGCGGATATGTAACTTTTGGGAGTTTTGCGTGTTATATTTATAGAAAGACAGCTAAAAAGCAGCAGGAAAGGAGGGAAGCCTGTGGAAAAAGAAATGCTTCAGATGTTTTATCAGCGTTATTCCAGAGAGATTTATCTCTATTTATATTTGTTGTGTAAAAGCCATGAGACAGCAGAGGATTTGATGCAGGAGGTTTTCCTTAAGGCGCTTCTTTCCTTTGAGGAGGGCAACTTAAGAGCCTGGTTATATAAGGTGGCGCGCAATACCTGTTTTAATCATCTAAGGCAAAGAAAACGAGAGACACATCTGGATGACGCACAGAAACTGGAAAGTGGACATTCTCCGATAGAGTCATATTTACAGGACGAGCAGAATCGAATCCTGTATCAGGGGATGATGACTCTCCCCCGGAGGCAGAGAGAAATTCTGGAGCTGTATTATTTCTCGGAAATGAGTTTTAAGGAAATAGCAGTCCTTTTACAGCTGACTTCTGAGAATGTAAGGGTACTTGCTCATCGAGGAAAAAAAGCTCTGAAAATGTATATGGAGGTGAATGGTTATGACGTATAGGGAAAAACTGGAGAATTACAGGAAAAAACTTCTTTCCGAGAAAGAAATGGAAGAGGTAAAAGAAGAAATAGAAAAAGTGGATGCCATCAATGAGTATCTGGCAGATTGTCTGGAAGAGGAACTGGATTTCACGGAACATCTGCCTGTGGAAAAAGCTTTGGACCGGGAAACGAAGGACGCGTCCGTGAGTTTTGAAAAATATGTAAAGAAATCCATACGCCGTGTATATGTAAAATTATCTCTGGCGACAGGAGCTGTAGTTCTGGCGATACTTTTATTTATTCAGTTTGGACTTTCTCCGCTGATGGATTCCATGTATTATGATCCGACAGAACAGTTGGTGGAAATGGAGGATGACAGAAGCAGAGCTACCGTATTCAGTAAAATGAATATGGATTATATGATTTATTCAGAGTTGCTTATGCCAGGAAGAAATAACGCAGTTGTCCAGGCATTCCCTCAGGGGTATGGGAATTATGCGATAACGTTCCAACCTGTGCCAGGGGATGGAATCAGGCAGGAATCAAGCGTGTCAGGACAGCTTCGAAGAGGAAAACTTGAAATGTATACTCCTGATTATTTTTCTTCAGTTCCGGCAAATTATTTCGCCTGCTATGGTATGGACTATAAGTCAGAGAAGGACTATGAAACCCAGCTAAAAGAAATGTCAGAGGAAGTACATGTAGATGAGGATGGTAATGAATATTGGAAGAAATACTGGTATTATGAGAGTCCGGAGGAGTCTTTGGAAGCAATAAAGGGGTTGGAGGATGACAGGAAATATATGGCCTATGTTTCCTTTAACAGGGATTTGAATTTTCAGGAGACAACAGAGCTCATGGATAAAATTAACTTTGAAAGTATAAGAAATGTATGGCTTGCTTTCAGGAATTGTGAAGATAATAATATGCCGTTCGGTGTGTCAGGGCATAATCATGAAGTATCGCTTTTGGAATATCCGAAAATCTATCTCGAAAGGTATCCATACCTGACATTGTTTACAGGATTTGATGAGCATAGCTATGAAGAGTATGCTGCAATGCGCAGAGATGAAGAACTCATGACAAAGCATGTTCTCAGTATGTGCAGATATATGGAAAACTCGGATGATTTTGTAAAGATGGTAAATGCAAATGGATATCTGAACAATGGACAGTTTGGGGTTTATGAGAATTACATCACAGAGCATGGATTAAACTATTATGGAATGGTATGCACGGCGACAAAGGCAGACATGCTGAAAATGATGGACAAAGAAGACATACTGGGTATTGTTCCAAAAGAGTGGAATTAAACAATTCTTTATGGAGGAGATTTGGCGCTAATTCATAGCGCCAAATCTCCTTTTCTATTTATTGAAATTACCGGAAATCATTGGTTATAATAAAGCTATCAACAGGAGATTGATTGGCCAGTCATACCTCTCATGGACGAAAAAAGAAAACTGAAAGAAAAAGAAAGAAAAGAAGAGGTGTGAAATCAATGAAAGAAAAAGTTCAGCTTTTCGGAAGATTTTTGAGCGGAATGGTAATGCCGAATATTGGAGCCTTTATTGCCTGGGGACTGATTACAGCCCTGTTTATCGAGACAGGATGGCTCCCCAATGAGAGATTTGCGCAGCTTGTAGGGCCAATGTCCTCCATGCTGCTGCCCCTTTTGATCGCTTATACAGGAGGAAGCGCAGTTGCAGGACAAAGGGGTGGCGTAATCGGCGCAATTGCGACTATGGGAGTAATTGTCGGCTCCGACGTTCCGATGTTTATCGGTGCGATGATTGTTGGCCCGCTTGCAGCATGGGTGATCAAAAAATTTGATAAGCTTGTGGAGGGAAGAATAAAAGCCGGATTTGAGATGCTGGTGAACAACTTTTCCCTTGGAATCATCGGCGCAGTTCTCTGCCTTGGAGCAATGGTTGGAATTACCCCGCTTGTAAATGTACTGAACGGCCTGATGGAAGCAGGAGTTGGATTCTTTGTGGAACATGGCCTTCTCCCTTTAACAAGTGTGTTTATTGAACCTGCAAAGGTACTCTTTCTTAATAACGCAATCAATCATGGTATTTTATCTCCAATGGGAATCAAACAGGTGGAGGAGATCGGAAAATCTATCTTCTTCCTTCTGGAAGCAAATCCGGGTCCGGGACTTGGAATCCTTCTGGCATATTGCATTGCGGGAAAAGGCAGTGCAAAGAGTTCCGCTCCAGGAGCAGTGATCATTCACTTCCTCGGTGGAATACACGAAATCTATTTCCCGTATATTTTAATGAATCCCCTTTTGATTCTTGCAGTTATGGCCGGTGGTGCATGCGGCGTATTTACATTTAACCTGTTAGGTGCAGGTCTTACAGCTCCTGCTTCACCTGGAAGTATTCTGGCAATCATGGCAATGGCAGAGCGTCACAGTTATCTGGGAATTATTCTCGGGGTACTGATTTCTACAGCCGTATCCTTCCTGATTGCAATGCCGATCCTGAAATTTATGGGAAAAGATACAAGTCTTGAAGAAGCAAAGCAGAAAAAAGACGCTATGAAAAAAGAAGCCAAAGGGATTGTAGAACCGGCAGCTTCTGCAGAGGTAAAAATCAGAAAAATTGCCTTTGCCTGCGATGCGGGTATGGGATCCAGTGCAATGGGGGCAACTGTGCTGAAGAAGAAACTTGCGGCAGCAGGAATTGAAGGAATTGAGGTTATCCACACTCCGGTGTCTTCCATTCCGGCAGATGTGCAGATTGTTGTAACCCATGAAAGCCTTGGAGAGCGTGCAAGACACAGCAATGGGAATGCAAGAGTTATCACCATTACGAATTTTATGGCTGCGCCTCAGTATGATGTGCTTGTGGAAGAATTAAAAAAATAATCACATATAAAAGAAAAACTGTTTGCGCAGTATGCAGCCCCGCAAAAAAGAGAGTAGTAAGAAAAGACACAGGTTGCGCGGAATCTCACAGGATGTTATTATGGAAATAATAAAAATCCGAAAGTATTACGATGACGAGCAAGTCTTAAAATAAGAAGGAGTCCGGCTTGCCGGGCTCCTTTTACAGGTATTTGGGTTTGAAATAAAGAGATTGGACAAGGGGGGATGGAATGTCGGCAAAAATACGAAGGGCAGGGAAATTTTACAGCTCTGTGATCATGGAGAATATCGGAGTTTTCATGTTTATCGGATTGCTGTCTGTAATCTTTAACAGGAACGGCTGGCTGCCTGATGAAGAGCTTTACGAGATTTCACAATTTGCTTATACTACGATTCTTCCGGTTTGTATTGCCTATTCAGGAGGCGGGCGCATCAGCGGAAAAACGGGAGGAATACTGGCAGTTCTGGCTGTGTCAGGAATCCTTTGCGCAGATACTTCTCTGGGGCTTCTGTCAGGGATGGCGGCAGGCCCCGCGGCCGGTTTTATCTGGAAATACACCTGGGGATTTCTGGAGAAAAAAGTTCCTTCCAGTATGCAGATGCTGATGAGAAATCTTACGGCAGGTGTGATTGGAGGAGGACTGGCAGCTCTTGGATTTTACTTCCTGACGCCGATTTTCTGGGCAATAGAGAGGGGAATTGCTCTCTTTATCCATGAACTTCTGAACAGAAACCTGACAGGTCTTCTCAGCCTTATAATTGAGCCTGCCAAGGTATTTTTCCTTAATAATATTCTGAATCATGGGATTCTTGTGCCTCTTGCTATGAGCGAATTAAAAACTGCGGAAAGCTCAGTACTCTTTCTGCTTGAGGCAAATCCCGGACCGGGACTGGGAATGCTGACCGCCCTTTATTTCTATGAGAAAAAAGAAAAATATCTGTCTGCTCTTGTAGCTCACGGAGCAGGAGGGATTCATGAAGTTTACTTTCCCTTTGTGCTGTCTGATTTGTGGCTTCTCCTGCCGTTGGTTGTATCGGGGGTCACGGGAGCAGTCTGGTTTGATATTTTTAATGCAGGATTAAATGCTCCGGTTTCGCCGGGAAGTATTGTGACGATCCTTATTATGGCGGGAAAGAAAAATGTGATTTTTGTATTTCTGGGCATTCTTCTGTCTGCGGCAGTTTCCTTTGGGGGAAGCATCCTGGTTCTGGTATGGCAGAAAGGAAGGAATGCAGAAAAAAAGGTTCCGGATATGGAAATCAGCGGAGAGAGAATGGGAAATAACTTTCAGAATTTAGAAGAAAAAACGGAGGAGGAGCAGGTAAAAATGCCGATAAATAAAATCGGATTCGTATGCGATGCAGGAGTCGGATCCAGCGCTATGGGGGCGGCGATTTTTCGAAGAAAGCTTCATCAGAACAACATAGAAGGCATTGAAGTACAGCCCTATGCGGCGGACTGCATTCCCGGGAAGCTTGACCTGATTGTCTGTCAGAAGGATTTTTTTCAGCTGCTTCCACAAGAACAGAAAGAACAGGAGATTTTTACAGTAGATAATTTTGTGTCAGCTCAGGCATATGACGAGCTTGTGAGGCTGGTAGAAGAACGGAGGGGGCTATGAGTGGATTTACACCGAGAACCAGGCAGATTTTGAGCGTGATGCTGAAAGAAGACTGTAAGATGTCTGTGAGAAGTCTGGCAGAAAAAACAGATATCAGCAAAAGGACGGTACAGCGCGAGCTGGAGTACCTGAACTCTGATCTGAAGCCATACGGGATTTCGCTGATGTCCAGAACCGGAGTGGGTATCTGGCTGGAGGGATCACCGGAAAAAAAAGAGGCTCTTCTGACTGAGATCACATCAGGAGATCACTACGATGTCAGCAATAAAGAGGAACGAAGAAAGCGGCTTGTACTTGAGATATTGAAAGATAAAGGACTGAAGAAGCTGTTTTACTATAGCTGTAAGTTCAAAGTCAGCGAGGCTACAGTCAGCGGCGATCTTGAGGCTGTAGAAGGATGGCTCAATCGCTGGAGACTTACCATTGTAAGAAAACCGGGAAGCGGCATATCCATCGAAGGCAGCGAGGAGAACTACAGGAAAGCAATTCGGGCTTTTATCAGCGAAAACATAGATACTAGTATGCTGCGCGAGGCTTATGAAAGCGACCGCACGCTGGAGGAAGACAGCGAGAAACTGCAGAGGAGTAATATCGGGCAGATCTTAAATGATGATATTCTCAAGCGTGTTGTGAGCTGTATAATGGGAATGAATGATGCCCGTGTTATGACTTTAACGGAAAATTCCTACATCGGTCTTGTCATTCATATAACAATTGCCATTAACCGTATTCTCAAGCATGAGACCATAGACGCAGACTCGAAATGGACGGAATACAGGGAGGACGATGAGGAATACCTCCTGGCAAAAAGCATTGTGAAAGCTCTGGAGGAGGAATTTGAGATTGAGATACCGCCTCTTGAAACCTCGTATATTTGTCTGCACATCAAAGGGGCAAAACATGAAAAAATCCGCTGGAATGGGGAAAAAACTGTGGAAATGGAAAATCGGGAACTGCAGAAGCTGGTAAATGAAATGATAGATGCTTTTGATGAAAAGGCTGCTTTCATGCTGAAACAGGATGATGAATTTATCCAGGGACTTCTTGCCCATCTGCAGCCGACTCTGATCCGGATCGCCTATGATATGCAGATATCAAATCCTGTTCTGGAGGAGATAAAAAGAGATTATTCCACCGTATATGAAAAGTGTGAAAAGGTATCCGTTGTGTTGAAAAAATGGCTGGGAAAGGAAATCCCGGACACAGAAACAGGGTTCCTTGCCGTGCATTTCGGAGCGGCTATGGTACGCCTGGAGGGCAGGAGGGAAAATATCAGGAAAGTAAGTGTAGGCGTGGTCTGCTCCAGCGGAATCGGAATTTCCCGTCTGATGTCCACGAAGCTGGAAAAGGTATTCCGTGACAGGATCGAGCTTACCACTTATGGGAAAAATGATCTGACGCCGTATATTATGGGAAAAACAGACTTTTTTGTATCAAGTATCTCTCTGGAACAGCTTGAGGCTCCTGTGATCTTTGTAAATCCTCTCCTCAATGAAAAGGATATGGAGGCTGTGCGCAGGAAGATTTATGAATATGAGCGTCTTCCGAAAAAACAGGAGGAGACGCCGCTCTCCATAGAGATGGAAGAAATCAATGTTCTGGCTGCTCATATCAATGCTGTTATCAAATATATGGATGTCTTGAAAATAGAAGAAAACATTACTTTTGACGGCCTTTTAAGCGCAGTGGGAGAAGCTCTTTCCCCGTATAAGGACCGTGGGGAGATGATACAGGAGGACATACGAAAGAGAGAAGAAATTGCCAGCCAGATATTTGCGGAATTCGGGTTTGCTCTTTTTCACACAAGGACAAAAGGGGTGGTACGTCCAAGCTTCACGGTATGTATGCCCAATAACCATAAGAGCTTTACAGATCCGTATTTTAAGAACATTCCGGTAGCGTTCGTCATGTTGATCCCAATAGACGAGGCAGTTAAGATCAACAGTGAGATTCTTGGGTATATCAGTACCATGCTGATTGAAAACTTCGAGTTCATGGACATTGTGCTTACCGGAGATACGGAAAAAATCCGTACAGCCCTTTCAGTGGAGCTGAAGAAATTTTTTGCCAAATATATATCGAAAATCTGAATTAAAAAAGAGGAACATTCCAGGATTTGGAATGTTCTTTTTTTGCCTTTTTTTAGATGGGAATATTGTTTTACAGATTTTCTTCGGGCAGTTTTGGCACTATCTGATGATGCCAAATCCCATCTTCTTTGCGTTGAAAATACAGGATTCTGCCCATATAATAAAAGCATAAAGAACAGCGGACAACGGAAAATATAAATCAAAATTGTGATAAGGAGGAACAGGATATGTTTTTTGGAAAGAAAAAAGAAAAGGCAGAAGCAGAGGTAAAAAAAGAACTTTTATACAAAGAAAATATTAAGGTCGGCTGCAGTGCGGACACAAAGGAAAATGTGATCAGACAGGTGGGACAGATGCTGGTAAACAGCGGATATGTAGACCAGCCTTATGTGGATGCCATGCTGGAAAGAGAGAAATCCTTTTCTACATATATGGGAAATGCCCTGGCGCTTCCACACGGTGTAGAAGCGGCAAAAAAAGAAATCAAAGCATCGGGGATCGCAGTTATGGTATTTCCCCAAGGAACACAGTGGGACGATGAAACTGTCAAAATTGTTATAGGAATTGCGGGAGTGGGAGAAGAACATCTTCAGATTCTGGGAGTTATTGCAGACAGAATGCTTTCCCCGGAAGCTGTGGAAGAAATCGTGAACGGAGACGAGGACACTGTATATCAAATGCTTTCAAATAAGTAAAGTTTGAAGAAAGGGAAGGGATAAAAAATGATTGTAACAGTAACGATGAATCCTGCCATAGATAAGACCGTTGAGGTTGAGGAACTCCGTCACGGCGGACTGAACAGGATAAAAAAAGTGGAATATGATGCAGGCGGCAAGGGCATCAATGTTTCCAAAACAATTCGGGAGCTTGGAGGAGAGAGCGTTGCGGTGGGTTTTCTCGGCGGAAATGCAGGAAAGACTATTGAGAATGTTTTGAAAAGCAGAGGGATTTCTTCAGATTTTGTGTGGGTGGACGGAGAAACAAGGACAAACACCAAGGTCTTTGAGGAAAAAGGCGGAGTAACAGAACTCAATGAGCCGGGACCGGCTCCTACAGAGGAAGATTTAACAGAGCTTTTGAAAAAAATCGAAAAGTATGCTGAACCAAATACTCTGTTTGTACTTTCCGGAAGCGTTCCGTCCGGTGTGGACAAAGGAATTTACGGAAGAATCACCGAGCTGGTTCATAAAAGAGGTGCAAAGGTATTGCTGGATGCAGATGGTGAGCTTTTCCGCAGATCCCTTGAGCATGGACCGGATATTATGAAGCCAAACAGGGAAGAGCTTGCAGAGTTCGCCGGTGCAGGGGAGGATATTTCCCCGGAAAATATCCGGAGTATTGCAGAAAAATTCCAGGAGGAAGGAACCGGTATCGTTGCTGTTTCCATGGGGAAAGACGGCGCAATGCTGTTTATGGAAGACTACAAGGTGAAATGTCCTGCGGTTCCCGTGAAGAAGCATTCCACAGTAGGTGCCGGAGACGCTATGGTGGCAGGGCTTGCCTATGCGTGGGAGAATAAGCTTGGAAAAGAAGAAACCGTTCGTCTTTGCATGGCAGTTTCCGCAGGCGCAGTTACTACAATCGGAACAAAACCGCCGGCAAGAACTCTTGTGGATGAACTGATACCGCAGGTAAAAATCGAAGAACTCTGATTTTCGCCAGAGACAGAAATAGATATAGAAACGAAGCATCATTAATTTATATCAACAGTAGAAAAGGAGAATTGTAAAATGAAAACAAAAGCAGTCAGAATGTATGGGACAAGAGACTTAAGATTAGAGGAGTTTGAATTACCGGAGATTAAGGATGATGAGATTCTGGTAAAGGTTATGAGCGACAGTATCTGTATGTCCACCTATAAGCTGGCAGAGCAGGGGAAAAAACATAAAAGAGCGCCGCAGAATATCGACACCAATCCGGTTATCATCGGACATGAGTTTGCAGGTGTAATTGTTAAAGTAGGAGAAAAATGGAAAGATCAGTTTAAGCCGGGAATGAAATTTGCCCAGCAGCCGGCTCTTAATTACAAAGGAAGTCTTGCATCTCCGGGATATTCCTACGAGTTTTTCGGCGGCGCATGTACTTACTGCATTATCCCTCATGAGGTTATGGAACTGGGATGTCTGATGGAATATAAGGGCGACAGCTTCTTTGAAGCGTCTCTGGGAGAGCCTATGAGCTGCTGTATCGGCGGTTATAACGGCTGCTATCATACAAATAAGATCAATCATGACCTTGCAGTAGGAACAAAAAAAGGAGGAGACATTATCATACTGGGCGGCTGCGGACCGATGGGACTTGGAGCTGTCAGCTACGGTATTCAGTTAGAGGAACGCAAACCGAAACGAATTGTGGTCACAGAAATCAGCGATGAAAAAATTGCGCGGGCGAAAGAAGTGATTCCTGAGTCTAAAGCAGCCGAGAATGGTGTGGAGCTGATTTATGTAAATACTGCAAAAATGGCAGATCCTGTGAAAGAGCTTCGCGATATTACAGGAGGTAAGGGCTACGATGACGTATTCGTATATATCCCTAACCGCGCAGTGGCGGAAATGGCGGATCAGCTTCTGGGATTTGACGGATGTATGAATTTCTTTGCAGGTCCTACAGACAATCAGTTTAAGGCGAAGATCAATTTATACAATGCACATTATATTAGCACACATATTGTGGGAACAACCGGCGGAAACAACGACGATCTCATTGAGGCAAATGAGCTTGCTGCAGCAGGAAGGATTGAACCGGCAGTTATGGTTACCCATGTAGGAGGAATCGACAGTATTGTGGATGCAACCCTGAATCTGCCGAATATTCCGGGAGGAAAGAAACTCACTTATACGCAGTTCGATATGCCTCTGACTGCGATCACAGATTTTGAAGAGCTTGGAAAGACGGATCCTCTGTTCGCAAAGCTTGATGAGGTATGTAAGAAAAACAGAGGACTGTGGAGTGCAGAAGCAGAGAAGATTTTATTTGAGCATTATGGAGTAGAAGCTTAAACAAAGGATAAAGGCATAGAAAAAGATAAGGAGAAAAAATATGGTATCACAGAAAATTGTAATAAATCTTGAATCGGGAATTCATGCAAGACCTGCAGGAGTGCTTGCAAAAACAGCGTCAAAATGCAAATCAAACGTAACGCTTCACGTAGGCGAAAGAACCGTACAGGTCAAAAGTATTTTAAATATTATGGCTGCTGCAATTAAGTGTGGTACGGAAATTGAAGTTTGCTGTGACGGAGAAACAGAAGAAGAAGATTTAAAGACTCTCATTGCCGCAATAGAAAGCGGATTAGGAGAAAATTAAGATTCAGGCCCCATTTTATACTTTTCCATAAATATACACATGAAAAACCGCAGGAGACAGTTCCTGCGGTTTTTCAATAGAAAGCGGAGATGGAGGGATTTGAACCCTCGCGCCGGTTGCCCGGCCTACCGCATTTCGAGTGCGGACCCTTCAGCCACTTGGGTACATCTCCGTGTCATACCTATTTATGATAAGATAAAAAGAAGAAAAAAGCAAGTTTTTTTTCTGCCGGAAAAACTTTTGTATTTTTCGGTTGACGAACGGCGGTCACTATAATAAGATAGAGCAATAAAGTGCAAGGCAGTCGGTTTTTATCATAGAATAAGTATATAGTAAACTACGAAAGGTGAGGACAGCAATGAAAGATAAAAAAAATACAATTCAGGAAATCGTAGGGCTGTTAGCGGAGAATTATGAGCAGGAGGAAATTTTTCTGCCCAAGGATAAGGGTCAGCTCCCCAGCCGTGCGGCGATCATCAGCTTATTGAAGGAGATGCAGGCAGTGATTTTTCCGGGATATTTCGAGGTGGATTCCAGTTCAAAGATTTTTCCGGAGCATTATCTCGGATATCGCCTCAATGACCTTTACGATAATCTGGAGAAGCAGATAAAAATTGCGCTTCTCTATAAAGGTGTGAAAGAAGAATGTGCCAGAGAACAGGCGTCTGAAATTACAGCGGGATTTTTTAAGAAGCTTCCGGAAATCCAGAATATGCTCTTGAAGGATGTGCAGGCAGGCTTTGACGGAGACCCTGCTGCGAAAAGCAAGGAAGAGATTATTTTTTCCTATCCGGGACTTTTCGCCATCTATGTGTATCGGATCGCCCATGTTTTATATGAAGAAAAAGTGCCTTTTATTCCGCGAATTATGACAGAATACGCCCACGGCAAAACAGGAATCGATATAAACCCGGGAGCAGTCATCGGAGAATACTTTTTTATCGATCATGGTACGGGAGTGGTTATCGGTGAGACTACGGAAATCGGACGTAATGTGAAGCTGTATCAGGGTGTGACCCTTGGTGCGCTTTCCACCAGACAGGGGCAGCAGCTTGCAAATGTGAAGCGTCATCCTACCATTAAGGATAATGTTACCATTTACTCCAATTCCTCCGTACTCGGCGGGGAGACAGTAATAGGGGAAAACACCATCATCGGCGGCAATACGTTTATTACGGAATCTATTCCGGCCAATACAAAGGTCAGTGCAAAGAGTCCGGAGCTTGTGATCAAGAAACCTAAAACGGAGATCGCGTCTGCAAATGTGTGGGAATTTTGAAAAAAGTATAGTGTTTCGGGCAGGCTTTCTGCCCGAAACTATAAGGAATATTGTTGGTGTTACATATTTTTTCGAAAAAAAATAAAAAATTTTCAAATTAGGTGTTGACAAAATGCCAAAAGTAATATATACTCGTCAGTGTTGAAGCGAGAGAGCAGAAACAAAACACAAAAGCACATAAGATGTGCGGGTGTAGTTCAATGGTAGAACACCAGCCTTCCAAGCTGGATACGTGGGTTCGATTCCCATCACCCGCTTATGCGATAGTGGCGTAGTTGGTAACGCGCGACCTTGCCAAGGTCGAGACCGCGGGTTCGAGCCCCGTCTATCGCTCTTGAAACTCCGAACATTGTTCGGAGTTTTTTTGTATAAAGAAAACCACGCGACTATCGCGTGGTTTTCTTTATACAAAAAAGGAGCTGCTGCTCCGGCAGATGTTTCATCTGCTTTTGCAGCAACTCCTTAAATCATACCTGACTCTTTTCTGAGTCCACCTGTCCATAGAAGGACAGGAGATAAATCCCGCAGATTCCCACAAGACCGTAGATGATTCTGGAAAGCCAGCTCATGCTTCCGAAAATCATGGAGACGAGATTAAAATTGAAAAATCCAATCAATCCCCAGTTTACAGCTCCGATAATCGCAATGGTCAGCGCAGAATATTTCAAAAAATTATTTCCCATAAGTCACCATCCTTTCCGAAGACAAGAATAGTATGCCTGAAAAATAAAAAAATGATACGCAATCCGAAATTATTTAATTTTTAAAATCTGCGAAGCTTTTGCCGTGTCTGTTTCGGAGACTGTCTCTGCCTCCACTGTAACATCTCCGGTTCCCTCCAGAGAGAAGACCTGACAGATATTGATGGTTTCGCCGGGGTTTACTTCGTCAAAAAAGCGGTCCGCAGCGTTGATGTTTTTTTCAGGGATGGCGGCTGTAAGGGAAGCGCCGTTCTGCCATGCCTGCAGACTTACGTCTACCATGGCGCTGGATGGAGCGGAAGAGGTATTGGTGTAATCGTAATAAACAAGAAGACAGGGTTTCCCTGCAAAATCCTTTTCCACCCTGTGATCTGTATAGCAGATAGAGAAATCTGCCGTATCAAGAGTAAGAATGTCTGTGGCTTCACCGGAAGACACAGGCGCTTTCGAAGAACCGTCTGTCTGAGAGGCGTCAGGGCCTTCTGTCAGGGCTGAATCTGCGCTTTCCTCTGTTGCGGCATTTAGGGTTTTCTGAACCTCCTCTGCAGCATTTTTGAAATTCGCAGACATGATTTTTACAGTATCCTCGTCAAGTGCAACGATTTTCCATACACGGTTTTCGCGAATCAGCGGGTAGGTGAGCTCTGTTTCTGTAAAGGTATCTTCCACAACAGAGGCTTTCTCGCTGAGGATGGAAGCCAGACGTTCCTGGGCTTCTTTCTGCGCGTCTTCCACATTTTCGCCGGAAAATGCGGCAGATACGATCTGACGGAGAAATTCACTGATAGCTTCCTGATAAATATCAGTACCGTCAATATAGCGGATAAGAACTGTGATTTTCGCAGTGCCGTTCTGGAAATCAAAGCTGTTTCTGGTAATTTCATAGGACAGCTTGCTGTTGATCTGACGGAAAAAAGATTCGTAGGCTTCGTTGCGGATGTCTGCGTTGTCCAGGGCGGAGAGATCACTGCTCTGAAGATGGGAAGCCATCCCGTCGAAATCCATATCCTTCATATCTTTCAGAAAGGCTTCCACAGTTTCCTCCGGAAGTTTTTTCTGGTAAAGATAGTAGGCAGTTCCCGCACATGCGGCAAGAATCATAACCAGAAGCAAAAGAATAAGCCATAGCCGGCTTTTTTTCTTTTTTACCGGAAGAGTTGTGTCGTTGATATCTGGTGTCGTATTCATACTTTCCTTCACTTCCTCCTTAAAAAATACATAGGTGTATTGTAGCAGAATTCATTGACAATAGCAATGTGTTTCCATATAATTACTTATATGACCGACCGTCCGGGCGGAAGAGAAAATGAGAAACATATGCTATCGAAATACAGTGTAAAAAAACCGTATACAGTGGCAGTGGCAGTGATCCTGGTGCTCATTCTGGGCGTGGTTTCCTTTGGGAAAATGAACACAGATCTTCTGCCCAGTATGAATCTGCCCTATGCGGTGGTAATGACTACATATCCGGGAGCCAGCCCGGAGACTGTGGAAATGATGGTGACGAAGCCTATTGAGCAGTCCATGGCTACGGTGACCGATATTGAGAATGTCAGTTCTCAGTCGAGAGATAATGTGTCTCTCGTTGTCCTGGAATTTCAGGAAACTACGAATATGGATTCAGCGACAATAGAAATTAGAGAGAAGCTGGATCAGATCAGCGGTTACTGGGATGACGGAGTAGGGAAGCCCATGATCATGAAGCTGAATCCGGATATGATGCCGGTCATGGTAACGGCAGTAGAGATTGAAGATATGGATGCTGTGGAGGTTACGGATTACGTAAAGAATAACATTCAGGCAGAAATCGAAAGCATTGCCGGAGTTGCCAGCGTTTCCACTACAGGCAATATAACAGAGCGCGTAGACGTTCTCCTCAGGGAAGACCTGATCAAAAAGACCAATCAGAAGGTTATGAAGGCTTTGAACGGACAGTTCGAGGAAAAAGAGGAGGATTTAGAAGAGGCCCAGGAAGAACTTAATCAGGGGAAAGAGGCTCTTGATAAAGGCAGAGAGGGGCTGGAAAAAGGCAGAGAACAGCTGGAAAGCGGGAAAAATCAGCTTGTAAACGGAGTTGCCCAGGGACAGCAGCAGATGGCGGCTGCAGAGGATAAGGTGGAGGCCGGAAAAGCTGAAATCGACAAACAGCTTGCAGCTCTTGATGAAAAACAGGCAGAGCTTGACGAGGGCAGGACGAAGCTTGAGGAGAGCAGGGTACAGGTGGTAGATGGTCTGAATAAGCTTTCTGACGGAAAAGAAGGGATAGAAAGGCTGGAACAGGCATCTGCGGCTCTTGAGGGCAAGGAAGAAGAGCTTTCCCAGGCTCTCGCAGGAGTTATCCAGGGCATAGAGGCCATTGACAAACAGCTTGCTGCTCTGGAGGAAACGCCGGAGCTTCCCGATTATGAAAGCCTGAAGCAGCAGCTTATGACACAAAGAGCAGAGCTGGAAGCACAAAAAGCAGGAATAGAGCAGGGAAAAGCAGAGCTTGCAGCCAGCAGGGAGGCTCTGAATGAGCAGTTAAACAGTATTCTTGCATCCTTTGGCAAGGAGACTGCCCAGGAGGCCCTTGAGGAGATTTCAGCCCAGTCTTCCACATTGTGGGCTTCACTGGATGAAATCGATGCAAATCTTTCCAAGCTTTCAGAGGGGCAGACCCAGCTTGACCAGGGAAGGGCGAAGCTGGAGGAGGCAAGGAAACAGGATCAGGCAGGAGAAATCCAGCTCGACTCCGGAAAAATAGCCCTTGAAACCCAGCAGCTTCTCGCGTCCTTGCAGATGGGAGCAGCCCAGTCCAAGCTGGATACCGGAAAGCTTGAAATCGCGCAGAATGAGTCGAAGCTTAAAGAAGCACAGACCCAGCTTGATTCCGGAAAGGAACAGCTCAAGGAGGCGAAAACTCAGGCAAAGGAGAAGGCAAGTCTTTCCAATATCCTTACAGCGGATCTGATCAGGGGACTTCTGGCAGGACAGAATTTTTCCATGCCGGCAGGATATATAGAGGACGGAAAAGAGAGCTGGCTCGTCCGTGTGGGGGACAAAATCGAAAACACAGAGAAGCTGGAAGATATGGTCATCCTTGATCTGGGAATCGACGGCCTTGCCCCCATCCGGCTGAAGGATGTAGCTGAGGTTACGAAAAAGGACGACAGCGATTCCGTATATGCCCGACTGGGCAGCAATCCGGGCGTAATGCTTACCATTGAAAAACAGACAGGATATTCCACCGGAGACGTAACAGACAGGATTCTGGAAAGAATCGGGGAAATCGAGGCGGAACAGGAAAGGGTTCATTTCTCCGTACTGATGGATCAGGGAGTTTATATTGATCTTGTTGTGGATTCCGTTATGAACAATATGATTTACGGCGCCATTCTTGCTGTGCTGATCCTGTTCCTTTTCCTGAAGGACATCAAGCCGACCCTTGTGATCGCCCTGTCGATCCCGATCAGTGTGGTAACAGCCGTTGTACTGATGTATTTCAGCGGAATTTCCCTGAATGTTATTTCCCTTTCCGGTCTTGCTCTGGGTATCGGTATGCTGGTAGACAACTCCATTGTGGTGATCGAGAATATTGACCGTATGCGCCAGCTTGGAGTTCCGGCAAGAAAGGCGGCAGTAGAAGGCGCCTGGCAGGTGGCAGGGGCGATTGCAGCCTCCACCCTGACTACAGTCTGCGTATTCCTTCCGATCGTGTTTACAGAGGGAATCACAAGGCAGTTATTTGTGGATATGGGGCTTACCATTGCCTATTCCCTTTTTGCCAGCCTTCTTGTAGCATTGACGCTGGTTCCCGCAATGTCAGCGGGACTGCTGCGTAAATCTGCACCAAAAAAACACAAACTTCTGGATAAGATCACAGACCTTTATGCAAGACTTCTTTCCGGAGCCCTTCGCGTGAAATGGCTGGTGCTCCTTCTTGCCCTTGTACTTCTCGGAACAAGTGCGGTAGCCGCTGTTCGAAAAGGTACCGCCTTTATGCCTCCGATGGAGAGCACCCAGGCCACAATGACCATTATCCCTCCGGAGGGCACGGAGTTTGGGGAAATGACGAAGTATGCAGACGACATTATCGCATCCATCGAGGATATCGAGGATATTGACAATATCGGAGCCATGGCAGGAGGAGGCAGCGCGTCCTCTATGATGGGAGGAGAAGCGAAATCCATCAGCGCATACCTTCTTCTGAAAGAAGACAAGAAGCTTTCCGGAGAGGAACTGGAAAAGGAAATTCTTGCAAGAACAAAGGACAGTCCCTGTGAAGTACAGGTCAATACCCAGTCTATGGATATGAGCGCCCTTGGAGGAACGGGTATCCAGATCCAGATCAAAGGAAAGGAACTGGATACGCTTTCCGAGCTTTCCAAACAGGTGGCGGAAATTGTAGAAAAAACAGAGGGAACCCAGAATGTGTCCGATGGCCAGGAGGATGCAGACAGAGAATACAGGATTATTGTTAATAAAGCAAAGGCAATGGAACATCAGCTGACGGTTGCCCAGGTATTCCAGGAAATACAGGGAAAAATAGAAGAAGCCTCCGCAGCGACGACTCTTTCCACAGAAGATAAAGACTACAGCGTTTATGTCAGGGATGAAAAGAACGAAGCTCTTACCCGTGAGGAACTCAAAGAAACAGAAATTGAGGTTACGGGAGCAGACGGAAAGAAGGAGAAGGTAAAGCTTTCCCAGATTGCGGACTTCGAGGAAGCCACAGGACCCCAGTCCATAAGCAGGGACGGACAGTCCCGTTATATGACAGTGTCTGCGGAGATCGCCCCCGGCTATAACATCGGTCTTGTAAGTGACCAGGTGGAGAAGAACCTGAAGGATTATGAACTGCCCAAGGGGTATACGGTGGAAATGAAAGGTGAGGATGAAACCATCAATGAGGCCATGGATCAGCTTTACCTGATGCTTATTCTGGCTCTTGCCTTCATGTATCTTATTATGGTGGCGCAGTTCCAGTCCCTTCTTTCTCCGTTTATCATTATGTTTACCATCCCTCTTGCTTTTACAGGCGGATTTATGGGACTTCTGGCAGCGGATCAGGAGGTCAGTGTCATTGCAATGATCGGATTTATCATGCTTTCCGGTATTATTGTAAATAATGGTATTGTTCTGGTCGATTACACAAATCAGCTCCGCGCAGAAGGAATGGAGAAACGGGAAGCCCTGATCAGGGCGGGAAAGGACCGTCTCCGTCCCATTGTCATGACAGCTCTTACCACCATTCTCGGGCTGTCCACCATGGCGGCAGGCGTGGGCATGGGTGGCGATATGGTGCAGCCTATGGCAATCGTTACCATCGGAGGACTGATTTACGGTACTCTTCTGACTCTGTTTGTAGTTCCGTGTATCTATGATGTGCTGAACAGAAAGAATTATCATTGTCAGAAGGAGGAATGGGAGGAGATTTCGGATGATATTGGAAAACAATGAAAAAGTTCTTGCCATGTACAAGGCTGTATGCAGCCTGGTGGAGGAAGGCTGTGATATCCACAGGCTGAAAGTTGCGGATATCACAGCGAAGGCGGGAATCGGAAAGGGAACTGCATATGAATATTTTCGGAGCAAGGATGAGCTTCTCATCCGGGCTCTGCAGTATGATTATTATCTGAGCTGTCATAAAATAGAAGAGGCGCTGAAGGAGGGGCGTACCTTTCGGGATAATGTGGAAGTGATGTTTGGACAGATCGAGCAGTGCTGTGCAAACAGACGTCTTTCCCTTCAGTTTATGAAACTCCTCGATGAATTCCGGGAAAAAAATGAAAACTGTGTGAAAGAACATATGACAAAGGAAATCAGAGTCTTTACCGGACTTCTGGATCAGATAGCGGAGCTTGGAAAGAAAGAGGGCTGTATCAACAGCGGGGTTCCCGGAAGGTTCGTAAGGCTGGAGCTTGGTTCCAAATTGATAGGATATTATATTTTTTTACAGACAGATAAAACAGAAGAGGAACGGAGAGAAATGAAAGACTTTTTGTACGGGACGATCATGAAAAGTCTGAGCTGAGCTTCGTCAATGGAAAAGGATGGAAAGGAGAACGGAATTATGAGTGCAAAATATGAATCATATTTAATATCAGAGGTGGATGACCTGGAAATTTCTGTAATGGCGCTGGTTCCGCAGAAAAAGCCCTACAGGGCAGTCGTGCAGATCGTTCACGGAATGAGCGAGCATAAGGAGAGATATCTGCCCTTCATGGAATATCTGGCAGAGCAGGGATATGTGTCTGTCATTCACGATCACAGAGGTCATGGGAAAAGTATCCGCGGAAATGCAGATTTAGGTTATATGTACGGCGGCGGGGCAGAGGCTGTTATCCGGGATATTGGTCTTGTAAACAGAAAAATACGGGCAGAGCTTTCGGAACTTCCTCTGATCCTCATGGGGCACAGCATGGGCTCTCTTGCAGTCCGGGCCTTTGCGGCAGAGCATGACAGCTGCATGGATATGCTCATTGTCTGCGGTTCTCCAAGCTACAATGGGGCGATGCCTCTCGGGAAAGCCATTGCTTCTGTAGAAAAAGCAGTTCTGGGAGAAAGGCACAGAAGCCGTCTTATTGAATCCATAAGCTTTGGCCCCAATGTATGGAAATTCAGGAAGGATAAAACCTGTACGGCCTGGATCTGTTCAGATCCTGTGGTTGCCAGGGAGTACGAGACATCCAGACTTTGCGGCTTCACCTTTACTGACGATGGGTATCTGGCGCTTTTTGATCTGATGAAACGGGCATACGATACGAAACATTTCTGCTGTACCAATCCTGATATGCCAGTGCTGTTTATAAGCGGAGCAGAAGACCCCTGCCTGATCGATGTGCGCCATTTCGCCAAAGCCGTACAGGTAATGCGAAGAGCCGGATATCTGGATGTGAAGGGAAAACTGTATCCGGGAATGAGACATGAGATTTTGAATGAAAAGGACAAGTACCGGGTATATAAGGATATTGTTACCTATATGAGACGAAAAGGTTTTTAAAGATTCAGGTAATTTTTCAGGCCCTTTTGAATAGAGTGAAAAGTCTTTGCTTATAATAGGAACAGGTTCAGATGCAAAGGGATTCAGAGAAGCGCTGAATGCCGGATCATGTCTGAAAAGAAAGGGGCTGATTCTATGTGGAAAAAAGGCTGGATCCTGTTTCTGCTTCTTCTGTGCGTGGCTTTTATGGTAAGCTGCGGGAAAGAGCGGGGAAAAGGGCAGGAAAAAGGAGAACTGGTACGTACTGAGGCTGTCGGTGAAATCCGGCAGCCTTTATGTGTAACAACATAATAAGAAACGACATGATATTGTGTAAAATTACCTAAAGTTATTGACCATAAAGAGGTATTTTGGTATAATTTCAACAGTGCGCGACGGAAGTCGCAGAAAAAAAAGCAGTTATGAACGGAAAGAAAAGCTGCAAAAATACAGAAATACAGAGGTGCATAAGATGAGAGCTAGCGGTGTATTGTTACCAATATCAAGTATTCCGTCCAATTATGGGATTGGATGTTTTTCAAAAGAGGCGTATAATGTTGTGGATCAGCTGATTGCGGCAGGCCAGAAATACTGGCAGATTCTGCCCCTCGGACCTACGGGATACGGAGATTCTCCTTACCAGTCATTTTCCACTTTTGCGGGGAATCCATATTTTATTGATCTGGAGGTTTTGATCCGTGAAGGGCTTCTCACAGAGCAGGAATGCAGAAGCTGCGACTGGGGCGGAAGCGAGAGCTATGTGGATTATGGTAAGATTTACGAATCCAGATTTAAACTGCTTCGAATGGCATATAACCGTTTCGATTGTACGGCAGATTCGGAATTCGGGAAATTTGTCCGGGCCAACGGTTACTGGCTGGAAGACTACTGTCTGTTCATGGCAATTAAAAATGAGCAGGGAGGAAAGGGCTGGACAGAATGGCCGGCAGAGCTTATGAAGCGTCTTCCGGGAGCAATTGCCCAGGCCAGGGAAAGACTTCGCGATGAGATTCAGTTTTACCGTTTCCAGCAGTACTGGTTTTATAAACAGTGGTGCTGGCTGAAAACCTATGCAAACAATAACGGACTTAAGATCATAGGGGATGTGCCGATTTATGTTGCCTTTGACAGTGCGGATGCATGGGCAAATCCGCTTCTCTTCCAGTTCGATGAGGACAGCAGACCTTTAGCGGTGGCAGGCTGCCCGCCGGATGGATTTTCCGCAACAGGACAGCTTTGGGGAAATCCTGTATACAGCTGGGAATATCACAGAAGTACGGAATATGCGTGGTGGGTTCAGCGAATGACACACAGCATGGAGACATACGATGTGGTGCGTATCGATCATTTCCGGGGCTTTGATGAATTTTATTCCATTCCTTACGGAGATGAGACTGCGGAGTTTGGACACTGGGAAAAAGGCCCGGGAGCAGAGCTTTTTAAAGTTCTCAAAGAAAAAGTGGAGAATCTGGAAGTGATAGCCGAAGATCTGGGCTTTCTGACGGAAAGCGTTCTGGATATGCTGAAAGAAACAGGATTTCCGGGGATGAAGGTTCTGCAGTTTGCTTTTGACGGCAGTGAGGACAGCGCTTATCTGCCTCATAAGTATGACAGAAACTGTGTAGTTTATACAGGCACCCATGACAATGAGACAACCAGAGGCTGGTACGAAAATCTGAACGACCATGACTTTAAATTTGTACGTGCTTATACAGCATGTGAGGACAAGTCTGTGGAAGAATGTGTATGGGCGCTGATTCGAACGGCTATGGCAAGTGTGGCAGATCTGGCCATAATTCCTGTGCAGGATTATCTCTGCCTGGGAAATGAGACGCGTATGAACGCGCCGTCCAGTCTGGGGCTGAACTGGAAATGGAGACTTACCAGAAATCAGCTCTCCGGCGGATTGGTCGAACGGATCCGTGCGATGACGAAATTATACGGAAGGCTGTAAAAAAGGGGCTGTTATTGCCCAAGGATTTACGGTTTCCCACAGGAAACCAATGGTTAAGGAGGATTATTATGGAAGAACAGAAGAAAGATGTGAAACAGGACGAAACAAAGAAAAAAGGGATTATGGAGATTGTAGACGGTATGCCGGTCAGAAGTCTGATGCTGTGGTGTCTGGCAGGGATTTATCTTCTGTATACCGGATACAGACTCTGCTCCAATGTTGTACAGGGAAAAGACGGGGGAGGAATCGGATTTCTTCTTGCGGGAATCCTGTTTCTGGCAATTGGAGGAGGCCTGGTGTTTTTGGGACTGAAGGGGTATCTGAAAGCAAATAAGCGGGAAAAGGAAGAAGAAAAGAGAGCGGCAGAAGCAGCTGCTGCAGAGGAGCCGGAAGTGGCAGAGGAAATTTCAGAGGAACCTGAAAAACTAAGAAAGATGAGCATTTCCGAAAGAGCAGCCCTTGCCAGCCGGATCGATGAGGAACCGGAGGAGTAAGAGACTGCAGGTAGATAAATAACAGACAGATATAAAAATACCAGATGAACTTCCTGATACGAAAGCTCATCTGGTATTTTTAACGGGTTCGTTTTTTAGATTTTTTCCTTGAGGAGCGTCTGCCGGATCCTGAGGGATTGTGGAGGGTTGACCAGCAGAACATCTGAACAAGAAGGATTCCAAGGAAGGCGCCGATACTGTCAATGCCTACATCCTTTACAGATGGACCGCGGTTGGCCACAAAGGACTGGTGATATTCGTCCAGTCCGGCAAAGCCCACGCATACGATTCCTGCAAGGAGCATCAGCCAGATTCCTCTCACACCGTAGACATAAAGGGGAAAAGAAATGGCGATGGCAAGTAAGAAATATTCTGTCATATGAGCTGCCTTACGCACATAGTAGTGGATGCCGTCGGCAGCAGAAGCAAGTTCATCGTAGGTTTTGTTTTCATTTAAAATCTCATTCTTAGTCTCTACGATCTGGTAGCTGATCTTATAACTTAAATTCCCGGACACCTCCCCGGTCTGGGCAGAAAACGAATAAATCAGATACATCATAATGAGCGCAGGTAAAAAAGAAAGAGGTTTTAATAAGGTGATTAATACTTTCATGGGCTTTACTATAACACCGGGGAAAAGGATTGTAAAGTAGTATTGATTCTGTTATAGTGAACATTAACAGGTTACTGTTTGCACTGCACTATCGTTGCTGTGAACGGAGTGAACAGTAACATTGATAGAAAAGAGTACGGGAGGATGAAATATATGAGTTATGCAGACGATGTTTTTATAAAAATGTGTGAAGATATCATAGAAAACGGTACCAGTACAGAAGGCGAAAAAGTGCGTCCTGTGTGGGAGGACGGAACTCCGGCGTATACGATCAAGAAATTCGGCGTGGTGAACCGTTATGACCTTCGGAAAGAATTTCCGGCAATGACACTTAGAAGAACTGCGCTTAAAAGTGCAATGGATGAAATTCTCTGGATCTGGCAGAAGAAATCCAATAATATCAACGACTTACACAGCCATATCTGGGACAGCTGGGCAGATGAAGACGGTTCCATAGGAAAGGCTTACGGATATCAGCTTGGTGTGAAGCATGAGTATAAAGAAGGCATGATGGATCAGGTGGACAGAGTGATTTATGATCTGAAAAATAATCCCTTCAGCCGCCGTATTATGACAAATATTTATGTGCATCAGGATCTCCATGAAATGAATCTTTACCCTTGTGCGTATTCCATGACTTTCAATGTAATACAGACTCCGGGAAAGGATAAACTGACCTTAAATGCCATTTTAAACCAGCGTTCTCAGGATATTCTGGCAGCAAATAACTGGAATGTATGTCAGTATGCGCTTCTTCTTATGATGATCGCACAGGTCTGCGATATGGAGGCAGGAGAGCTTGTTCATGTGGTGGCAGACTGTCATATTTATGACCGCCATATTCCTCTGATCAAAGAACTGATCAGCAGAAAACCATTCCCTGCGCCCACCGTTCGCCTGAATCCGGAGATCAAAGATTTCTATGAGTTTACAACGGATGATTTAATTGTGGAAAATTATGAAACCTGGCCGCAGATCAAAAATATCCCAATTGCGGTCTGATGGTCTGTGAATAAGGATTTTGAGAAGATTTGAAAATACGGGAGAAGAAAAATTATGAATATTATAGTTGCAGCTGACAAAAACTGGGCAATCGGAAAGGATAACAGACTCCTTGTAAGCATTCCGGCAGATATGAAAATGTTCCGTCAGGAAACTACGGGGAAGGTGGTTGTAATGGGAAGAAAGACACTGGAGAGCTTTCCAAACGGACTTCCCCTTAAGAACAGAACCAATATTGTCATTACAGGAAATAAGAATTATAAGGTGAAGGATGCCATTGTCGTACACAGCATAGAAGAAGCCCTGGAAGAGATTCAGAAGTATCCTGCAGAGGATGTATACTGCATTGGAGGAGACAGCATTTATAAGCAGATGCTTCCTTACTGTGATGTGGCTCATGTGACAAAAATTGACTTTGCTTATGAAGCGGACAGCTTTTTCCCAAATCTGGACGAGGATCCTCAGTGGCAGATCACCGCAGAAAGCGAAGAGCAGACATACTTCGATTTGGAATACCAGTTTGTAAAATACGAGAGAAAATAGGCATTTGCTTCTATAAAAAAAGAATGATGGGTTGAAAGAAATTTGAAAAAACTCCGGCGGGCCTCAGATCCGCCGGAGTTTTTCAATGGAGAGACTCACTATATATAAAAAGAGAGTCAGCTTAAGTTATTCGATCACCTTCAGCCATCCTTCAGGAGCTTCAAGGCGACCCATCTGGATACCTGTCAGTGTTTCGTATAATTTCTTTGTTACAGGTCCCATTTCTGTCATGCCGCTTGGGAAGCAGATTTCTTTGCCATGGTCAACGATTTTTCCTACAGGGGAGATTACGGCAGCAGTTCCGCAAAGGCCGCACTCTGCGAAATCTTTCACTTCGTCAAGATAAATTTCCCTCTCCTCTGCTTCCAGTCCGAGATATTCCTTGGCAACGTAAATCAGGGAACGTCGTGTAATGGATGGAAGGATGCTGTCAGACTTCGGTGTGACAACCTTTCCGTCTTTTGTGACAAAGAGGAAGTTGGCGCCGCCGGTTTCCTCAACCTTGGTACGGGTTGCGGCATCCAGGTACATATTCTCATCAAAACCCTGTTTATGGGCGTCAACAATGGCATGTAAGCTCATAGCGTAGTTAAGTCCTGCCTTAATGTGGCCGGTACCATTAGGCGCAGCGCGGTCGAAATCGCTGACACGGATCGTCAGAGGCTTCACACCGCCCTTGAAGTAAGGGCCTACAGGAGTGGTAAATACGCGGAACTGGTATTCGTCGGCCGGTTTAACACCGATGACCGGATTGGTTCCGAACAGATAGGGACGGATATAGAGAGTTGCGCCTGAGCCGTAAGGGGGAACATAGGCTGCATTTGCTTTTACCGTGTCAACAACAGCCTGAACAAAGCGGTCCTGAGGGAAAACAGGCATTTCCAGTCTTTTAGCTGAATTTTCCATACGCTCTGCGTTTAGGTCAGGGCGGAAGGTAACGATACGTCCGTCTTCCGTTGTATATGCTTTCATTCCTTCAAAAACAGTCTGTGCATACTGCAGGACACCGGCACATTCATTGATCACAACAGTAGCATCTGTAGTGAGGCCTCCTTCGTCCCATGCGCCGTCTTTGAAATTAGATACATATCGATAATCTGTCGGCACGTAACCAAAACCAAGGTTACCCCAGTCAATATTCTTTTTTTCCATAATAGAGCCTCCAATGCTTTTTATCTCTTTACCATTTTAAAACTTTTTATCACTAAATTCAATGGGAAAATTGCGTTTTCGTGAAAAATTTACACAGCCCCGGAATATTTTCGCCTGCTCTTGCTATTATGGGCGGTCAATGCTAAAATTGGAATAAGACTGAATTGTTACTGCCAGAGCGTATTTGGCATGGGAAGGCTTCGGTATTCCTGAAACGGTTCTCAGTAACGAAAGAGGGCTTCGGAGGTGGAAATGGACAACAGAGAATTTGACGATCTGGGGAAAAAAATCCAGGATATGATAGACCGTGCAGTAAATTCCAGGGATTATCAGAAGCTGAATCAGAATATCAGCCAGACTGTGAATAAGGCGGTAGATACAGGCAGCGAAGCGCTGAAAAGAGCGCTGGACGACGCGTTCGGACAGGGCGCCAAAAACAGAAAAGCATACGAAAATAAGACAAAAGAATTTGAGGAGCGCAGACGCCGGGAACGGATGGAACAGGAGCAAAAGGAGCAGGAGGCGCGCCGTCAGGCAAATCTTGCTGCCCTCTACAGAGGAACGGTGGGAACCCGCGTGAAAGGAATTCTGATGACAACCTTCGGCGGAATTTTTACCGGAGGAATGGGCGTGGGAGCAGCAGTTCTCCTGATCACAGGAGCGGTGCTGGAACCGGGACTTCTGGCGGGAGGAGCGGTGATGGCAGCGATCGCCCTTGCAGGAGGAGGCGTTTTTGCAGGAGGGATCCGCTGTCTGGGACGGGCGAACCGCTTCGGGAAATATAAAGAGGCTCTGGGAAATCATACCTACTGTAATTTCGAACAGCTTTCCAGGGCAGTGGGAAAATCTGTGAAATTTGTAAAAAAAGACATCAAGGCCATGATCACCAAGGGGTGGTTTCTGGAGGGACATGTGGACAGACAGGAAACCTGTCTGATCACAAGCAACGAAACCTACAGGCAGTATGTGGAAACCCAGAAGCAGCTGGAAACCAGGGCGAAGGAACAGGCGGAAGAGGAAAGAAAGCGAAAGGTGTCTCCGGAAGTGGAGGAGATCCTTGACCGGGGAAATGAATATCTGAAAAAGATAAAGTCGAACAATGACGCAATTCCGGGAGAGGAAATATCTGCCAAGATATCCAGAATGGAGCTGATCATAGAAAAGATCTTTGAACGGGCAGAGGAGCATCCGGAAATTATCCCGGATTTAAAGCATCTGATGGACTATTATCTTCCCATGACAGTGAAGCTTCTGGATGCCTATGAGGATATGGACAGCCAGCCTGTTCAGGGAGAGAATATCCGCTCATCCAAAAAAGAGATCGAGGATACCATTGACACCTTGAATCTGGCCTTTGAGAAGCTCCTTGACTCTGTTTTTCAGGATACGGCATGGGATGTTTCCAGTGATATCTCAGTTCTTCATACCATGCTTGCAAGAGAAGGACTGACAGAAAATGACTTCGAAAAGATGAAAAAAATGCAATAGACGGCAATACAAGAAGGGAGAAACATATGGGAAACGAATTTAAGGATTTTGAGATGGAAGCGCCGACACTGACCCTTGAGCCTGAACTTGACGAGCCGGCGGAGAAGCCTGCCCCGATTGAGGAAAAAATACCGGAGCCGGAGATTCCCGTTCTTTCCGAGGCGGAGGAAAGACTGGTAAATGATTTTGCCGCAAAGATCGATATTGAGAATACGAACCAGATTCTCCAGTACGGAGCGGGAACGCAGAAAAAAATGGCGGATTTCTCAGATGCGGCAATGGAGAATGTGAGAACCCAAGATCTGGGAGAAGTGGGAGATCTGATCACCGATGTGGTAAGCGAGCTGAAAGGCTTTGACGCAGAGGAGGAAAGAGGACTTTTCGGATTCTTTAAAAAGCAGGAAGCAAAGATAGATACCTTAAAGACCCGGTATGCAAAGGCGGAAACCAATGTGGCAAAGATCACAGATGCCCTGGAACAGCATCAGCTCCGTCTTTTGAAAGATTCTGCAATGCTGGATAAAATGTACGAGCAGAATCTGAATTATTATAAAGAACTGACCATGTATATTCTGGCTGGCAAAAAGAAGCTTGCCCAGATACGGGAAGGAAAGCTGAGGGAGCTGGAGGAAAAAGCCAGACAGACCGGATTTCCGGAGGACGCCCAGGCAGCCAAGGATCTGGACAGTAAATGCGGACGCTTTGAGAGAAAGCTGCACGATCTGGAGCTTACAAGAAATATTTCCCTGCAGACGGCGCCTCAGATCCGCCTTCTACAGAACAATGACACCACCATGGTAGAAAAAATACAGACAACCATCGTAAACACCATTCCTCTGTGGAAGAGCCAGATGGTTCTTGCACTGGGGATCGCACACTCGGCAGAGGCTGTCCGGGCACAGAGGGAGGTTACAGATCTGACCAACGAGCTTCTTCGGAAAAACGCCCAGACTTTGAAAATGGCAACCATAGAGACGGCGAAGGAATCCGAAAGAGGAGTGGTGGATATCGAAACATTACAGCAGACCAACGCAGACCTGATCTCAACGCTGGATGAGGTTATGAAAATCCAGAGGGACGGACGTATGAAACGCCAGCAGGCGGAACAGGAAATGCGCCGTATGGAAGGTGAGCTTCGCCAGAAATTACTGGAAATTCAGAGATGATCTGAGGAAAGAAACTAATATGTGACAGAGATAAAGCAAAGAGGTGAGGGGAATCCGGCACCTCTTTTGCACTTGAAAAATTGATGGGAGGAAAAGAAATGTACAGAGATCATACGAAAGTAATCACCATAGGCGACCGTAAGATCGGCGGCGGAAATCCGATCCTGATCCAGTCTATGACAAACACAAAAACAGAAGATGTAGAAGGGACAGTAGCCCAGATCCTTGCTCTGGAGGCAGCAGGCTGTGAGATCATCCGCTGTGCAGTGCCCACAATGGAGGCTGCAAAGGCCCTTGGTGAGATTAAAAAACAGATCCATATTCCCCTTGTGGCAGACATTCATTTTGATTACAGACTGGCAATTGCAGCCATGGAAAACGGGGCGGATAAAATCCGTATCAACCCCGGAAATATCGGAAGTACCGACCGCATTAAGGCTGTTGTGGATGTGGCGAAGGAAAGAAATATTCCGATTCGTGTAGGGGTAAACAGCGGCTCTCTGGAAAAGGAATTAGTGGAAAAATATCACGGTGTAACAGCAGAGGGACTGGTGGAAAGCGCTCTTGATAAGGTAAAGATCATTGAAGATCTGGGATATGATAATCTTGTTATCAGTATCAAATCCTCCGATGTCCTCATGTGTGCAAAGGCTCATGAGATCATTGCCAAAAAGACCGATTATCCCCTTCATGTGGGAATTACGGAGGCTGGAACACTGTACTCCGGAAACATCAAATCTGCTGTGGGACTGGGGATTATCTTAAACCAGGGAATCGGAGATACTATCCGCGTTTCCCTCACAGGAGCGCCTCTGGAGGAAATCAAATCTGCCAAACGGATCCTGAAGACTCTGGGACTTCGAAAGGGCGGAATAGAGGTTGTTTCCTGTCCTACCTGCGGCCGTACCCAGATCGACCTTATCGGACTGGCAAATAAGGTGGAGACTATGGTACAGGATATCCCGCTTGACATTAAGGTTGCAGTTATGGGCTGCGTGGTCAACGGACCGGGAGAGGCAAAGGAAGCGGACATCGGCATCGCAGGCGGCGTGGGAGTCGGCCTTTTGATCAAACACGGAGAAATTGTAAAGAAGGTGCCGGAGGATAAGCTTCTGGATACCTTGAGAGAAGAGCTTCTCAACTGGGGAAAGGAATAAAGGAGAGCAGTTTTGGAAAAAGACTTTTTTGACGTATTTCCCAATTTAAGAGTAAAGAAAGAGCTGGAAGAGCTTCTGGATATGGTATATGTCACCAGAGTTTCCTGTAACCCGGCAAAAACAAGGATCTGGGTGTATATCAAAAGCGAGCGCTGGATACACAAGAAGAATATTCTGGAGCTGGAGGAACAGATTGAGCGGCAGTGTTTCCCGGGGCTGGGGGTTACTGTCACAGTGATCGAGAAATTCAAGCTTTCCGGACAGTATACGCCGAAGAACTTTCTGGACAGTTACCGTTCCAGTATGGAGCTGGAGCTGCGCAATTATAATATGCTGGAATATAATATGTTCAAGCAGGCTCAGATTACTTTTCCGGACGATCATACCCTTCATGTGGTTCTTCCGGATTCTGTTGTGGCAAGAGAAAAAAGCGAGATCCTTCTGGAATATTTTCATAAAGTATTCTGTGAGCGCTGCGGAATGGATTTGAAGGTGGAACTGGATTATGTGGAAACCCAGGAGAGCAAATACCGAAAAAATGCAGCGGTACAGATACGCCAGGAAGTAGAAAACGTTATCAGAAATGCCGGCATCCATGTAAAAAAAGACGAGGAAAAACAGGAGAAAGCAGCAGAGGAAGGGGCAAAAAAATCAACGTCTGCAGACAAAAAAGAAGAGAAAAAGGCTCCTGCCAGAGAGCAGAAAGCATTCGAGAAGAAAGGGAAAAAAGGAGAATTCGGCGGCGGCTTCCGAAGGGACAGCAATCCCGATGTGGTATATGGAAGAGATTTCGAAGGAGAGGCCATCACCCTGGAATCCATTACAGGAGAGATGGGAGAGGTCATTGTCCGCGGCCAGGTTATGGATGTGGACGCAAGAGAAATCCGAAATGAAAAAACCATTCTTATTTTCCCGATCACAGACTTTACAGACAGCATTGTAGTAAAGATGTTCCTGAGAAATGAGCAGGTACCGGAGGTAAAAGAGGCGGTGAAAAAAGGCGCCTTTCTGAAAATCCGGGGAGTGACCACCATCGACCGTTTCGACAGTGAGCTTACCATCGGTTCTATTGCAGGAATCAAAAAAATCTCCAATTTCCAGTCTGTGCGTACAGACACAAGCCCTCAGAAAAGAGTGGAGCTTCACTGTCATACGAAGATGAGCGATATGGACGGCGTTTCCAATGCAAAGGATCTGGTGAAACGTGCTTACGAATGGGGGCATAAGGCAATCGCCATCACAGATCACGGTGTGGTACAGTCCTTCCCCGAAGCGAACCACTGTTTCGACGCCTGGGGCGGCTGTGTGCCCAAGGAATCGGATTTCAAGGTACTCTACGGGATGGAAGGCTATCTTGTGGACGACTTAAAGGGAATGGTTACCAATGGCAAGGGCCAGAGCCTGGAGGGCAGTTTCGTAGTCTTCGATATAGAGACAACAGGCTTTTCCTCTCTTACCTGTCAGATTATAGAGATCGGTGCGGTACGTGTGGAAAAAGGAGAGATCACAGATCGTTTTTCCACCTTTGTAAACCCGAAGGTTCCAATACCGTTTCGCATTGAACAGCTTACGGGAATCAACGACGGTATGGTAATGGATGCCCCGGAAATCACAGAAGTCCTTCCGGAATTTCTCAAGTTCTGTGAGGGTGCGGTCATGGTTGCCCATAATGCGGATTTCGATATGGGCTTTATTATGAATAACTGCGACAGGCTTGGAATCCCCCATGATTTCACTTATGTGGATACAGTTGGCATGGCCCGTTTCCTTCTTCCTGCGCTTAACAGATTTAAACTGGATACGGTTGCCAAGGCTGTGGGTGTATCCTTGCAGAATCATCACAGAGCAGTGGATGACGCGGCATGTACGGCGGAAATCTTTGTGAAATTTGTCAAAATGCTTTCAGAGCGGGAGATAAAGAATCTGGATCAGCTTAACAGCGAAGGAGCCGTTTCCATTGATACCATCAGGAAGCTGCCCACCTATCATGTCATTATTTTTGCATGTAATGAGACGGGAAGGATCAACCTTTACAAGCTGGTAAGTCAGTCCCATCTTAAGTATTATCACAGACGTCCCCGTGTTCCCAAAAGTGTGCTGAACGAATACAGGGAAGGGCTGATTGTGGGAAGCGCCTGTGAGGCCGGAGAGCTTTATCAGGCAATCCTCAGGAATGCGCCGGATACGGAAATCGCCAGAATCATAGACTTTTACGACTACTTGGAAATCCAGCCGCTGGGAAACAATCAATTCATGATCCGGGACGAAAAAAACGATATGATCAACTCGGAGGAAGACCTCATAGAGATCAATAAAAAAATCGTAAAGCTGGGAGAACAGTTCCAAAAGCCTGTATGCGCCACCTGTGACGTTCATTTCATGGATCCTCAGGATGAGATTTACCGCAGGATCATTATGGCGGGAAACGGCTTTTCAGATGCAGATGACCAGGCTCCTCTTTATCTTCGGACAACAGAGGAAATGCTGGAGGAATTTGCCTATCTCGGCAGTGAAAAAGCAGAGGAGGTCGTAATCACAAACCCCAATAAGATTGCGGATAGGATCGAGAAGATATCACCCATCCATCCGGATAAATTTCCTCCTGTCATTGAGAATTCCGACAGGGATTTAAGAGAGATCTGCTTCAAAAAAGCACATGAAATGTATGGGGAAAAGCTTCCGGAAATCGTGGAAAGCCGTCTGGAAAGAGAACTGAATTCCATTATCTCCAACGGCTATGCGGTTATGTATATCATTGCACAGAAGCTGGTGTGGAAGTCCAATGAGGACGGATATCTGGTAGGATCCCGAGGATCCGTTGGGTCATCCTTTGCGGCCACAATGTCCGGTATCACAGAGGTAAATCCCCTGCCTCCTCACTATCTCTGCACAAATCCGGAGTGTAAATACAGTGATTTTGATTCCCCGGAGGTACTGGAATTTTCCGGTATGGCAGGCTGCGATATGCCGGATAAAATCTGTCCGAAATGCGGGCAGAAAATGAGCAAAGAGGGCTTTGATATTCCTTTTGAAACCTTCCTGGGGTTCAAGGGAGACAAGGAGCCGGATATTGACCTTAACTTTTCCGGAGAATATCAGGCAAATGCCCATCATTATACAGAAGTAATCTTTGGAAAGGGGCAGACCTTCAAGGCGGGAACCATAGGAACACTGGCAGAGAAGACGGCCTTTGGTTATGTGAAAAACTATTTCGAGGAAAGAGGGATCCACAAGCGTTACTGTGAAATTAACCGGATCGTTCAGGGATGTACAGGAGTCAGAAGGACGACAGGTCAGCACCCGGGAGGTATTATCGTACTTCCCAAAGGAGAGGAAATCGAGAAATTTACACCTGTCCAGCATCCTGCCAATGACGTAAACAGTGACTTTATCACCACACATTTTGACTATCATTCCATTGACGGAAACCTGTTGAAGCTTGATATTCTCGGGCACGATGATCCGACCATGATCCGTATGCTTGAGGATTTGACAGGCATAGATGCAAAGACCATCCCTCTTGACGATAAAAGCGTCATGTCTCTGTTTCAGAGCACCAAGGCTCTGGGAATTGAGCCGGAAAGTATCGGAGGCTGTAAGCTGGGCTGTCTTGGAATTCCGGAATTCGGAACGGATTTCGCCATGCAGATGCTTATTGATACACAGCCGAAATACTTATCGGATCTGGTCCGTATTTCCGGACTTTCCCATGGAACCGACGTATGGCTGGGCAATGCCCAGGTATTGATCCAGGAGGGGAAGGCGACGATTTCCACTGCCATCTGTACCCGAGACGACATTATGATCTATCTGATCCACAAAGGGCTGGAAAGCGGTCTTGCCTTTACCATTATGGAGAGCGTCCGTAAGGGGAAAGGGCTTCGTGATGAGTGGATCGAAACCATGAAGGAGCATGGAGTACCGGACTGGTATATCTGGTCCTGTAAGCTGATCAAATATATGTTCCCGAAAGCCCATGCAGCGGCTTACGTTATGATGGCATACCGTATCGCCTGGTTTAAGGTGTTTAAGCCTCTTGCCTATTATGCGGCATTTCTGAGTATCCGAGCCACCTCCTTTTCTTATGAACTGATGTGTATGGGAAAGGAAAGACTGGAGTACTATATGGATGAGATCAGGAAAAAGGGAGATTCTGCAACCCCCAAGGAGCAGGCTACCCTGAAGGATATGCGAATTGTACAGGAAATGTATGCAAGAGGCTTTGAGTTTCTGCCCATTGATCTGTATACAGCCAAGGCGCACCGTTTCCAGATCATTGACGGCAAGCTGATGCCTGCGCTGGATACCATAGACGGTCTGGGGGATAAGGCGGCAGACGCAGTTGTGGAGGCTGCAAAGCAGGGAAAATTCCTTTCAAAGGACGATTTCCGGGACAGAACAAAGGTCAGCAAAACGGTAATCGATTTGATGGATGACCTGAAGCTTTTCGGAGATATCCCGCAGTCAAACCAGATGTCATTGTTTGATTTCACAGGCTGAGACAGACGCAAAAGTAAGTAAAAAGGAAGGAAAAGACGAAATGAAAAAAGAAGATTTACGGTATTTACAGCGGCTTGCCGAGCTTTATCCAACGATCGGCAAGGCATCCACAGAGATTATCAACCTTCAGTCCATTTTAAACCTTCCCAAGGGGACGGAGCATTTCATGTCCGACCTCCACGGAGAATATGAAGCTTTTTCCCATGTTCTGAGAAACGGCTCCGGCGCGGTGAGAAAGAAGATCGACGATGTATTCGGCCATACCCTAAGTAACAGTGACAAGCGTTCTCTTGCCACTCTCATCTACTATCCAAGGGAAAAAATGGAGTTGGTAAAGAAGACGGAGGAGGACATGGAGAACTGGTATAAGATCACTCTTTACCGTCTCATTGAGGTCTGCAAGACAACGGCGTCCAAATATACCAGATCCAAGGTCCGTAAGGCCCTTCCGGCAGATTACGCCTATGTAATAGAAGAGCTGATCACAGAGAAAGCGGAGGTTCTGGATAAGGGGGCATATTACGATTCCATTGTAAACACGATTATAGAGATCGGAAGGGCGGAGAACTTTATTGTGGCTCTTGCCGAGCTGATCCAGAGGCTTGTTGTGGATCAGCTTCACATACTGGGAGACATTTTTGACAGAGGACCTGCGCCCCATTTTATTATGGACAGGCTGATGGAATACCACTCTCTTGACATCCAGTGGGGAAACCACGATGTGGTATGGATGGGAGCTGCAGCAGGGCAGCCCGCCTGTATCGCCACAGTGATCAGAAACAGCATCCGCTATGGAAATCTTGATATTCTGGAGGATGGATACGGCATTAATATGATGCCCCTTGCAACCTTTGCAATGGAAGCCTATAAAGAGGACGCCTGCAGTATTTTTGCCTTAAAAGGCAAGACCAGCATCAACCTTCTGGAGGAGGAGCTGGGACGGAAAATGCACAAAGCCATTGCTGTGCTGCAGTTTAAGCTGGAGGGGCAGCTGGTGCGCAGACGCACCTCCTTCCACATGGAAAACAGAGCGCTTCTCCACAGAATCGACCCGGAAAAAGGCACGGTTACCCTGCCGGATGGAACGGTTTATCCCATGAGAGACTGCTCCTTCCCCACCATTGACTGGGCAGATCCCTATGCGCTGACAGAGGCGGAACAGGATGTGATGGAACGGCTTTCCTCAGCTTTTCGAAACTGTGAAAAGCTTCAGAACCATATCCGCTTTCTTCTGGATAAAGGAGGGCTTTACAAGACGTATAACGGCAATCTTCTGTTCCATGGAAGCATACCGCTGAATGAAGACGGAACCTTCCGGGAGGTGGATGTTTACGGGGAAAAATACAGGGGAAAAGAGCTGTATGATGTGCTGGAGGCATATGTCCGCCGCGGCTTTTATTCCGTGGATGAGGAAGAGCGGGAAAAGGGCAGAGATATTATGTGGTATATCTGGGCAGGCCCGGATTCTCCCTTGTTCGGCAAGGACAAAATGACCACCTTTGAGCGGTATTTTATTGAGGAGAAAGAGACGCACACAGAGAAAAAAAGAGCGTATTATCAGCTTCTTGAGAAGGAAGAGGTCGTAGACCTTATGCTGGAGGAGTTTGGGCTTGATCCAAAAGAAGGGCATATTATCAACGGTCATGTGCCGGTTCATCAGAGCGAAGGCGAGAATCCTGTGAAATGCAGCGGAAAGATCATTGTCATTGACGGCGGTTTTTCCAAAGCATACCGCAAGGTCACGGGAATCGCAGGCTACACTCTTGTATACAGCTCCTACGGACTGTTTCTGTCGGCCCATGAACCTTTCACATCTGCAGAGGACGCAGTGCTCAGGGAGACAGATATTGTATCCAATCAGGTTGCAGTCCACTATACCCACAGGAGGCGTCTGGTGGGAGATACGGATAACGGAAAGGCTTTAAAAGAAAGGATCACAGAACTTACCCGGCTTCTGGACGCCTACAGAAAAGGCGTTATCAAAGAGAAAAAATAAGAGGAATCCCGCAATAAAAAAGAAATTTTTTGGCGTAAAAAAATAATTTTAAAGAACCAAAAGCCTTTACTTATCAAAGGGGGTTCTATATAATAAAGCGGTGTTAAAAATGTAAAAGATGAACGGCGAAAATACGCCAGGACAAAAGGAGATATAAAAATGGGTGGAATTTTTGGAGTAGCTTCAAAGTCCAGTTGTGTTTTGGACCTTTTTTTCGGGATTGATTATCATTCCCATCTGGGAACCAGAAGGGGCGGCATGGCAGTTTATGACAGCAAAAAAGGCTTTGACCGGGCAATTCATAACATTGAAAACTCCCCGTTTCGTACAAAATTTGACCGTGATGTAGCAGAACTGGAGGGAAATCTGGGAATCGGCTGTATTTCAGACAATGAGCCGCAGCCGCTGCTTGTGCGCTCCCATCTGGGAAATTATGCCATTACCACAGTGGGAAAGATCAACAACATAGATGAGCTCATTGCACATTCTTTCCGAAACGGAAGCACACATTTCCTGGAAATGAGCGGAGGAAGCGTAAACCCTACAGAGATGGTAGCTTCTCTGATCAATCAGAAGCAGAATATGGTGGAGGGAATCCGCTATGCACAGGAAATGATCGAAGGCTCCATGACTCTGCTTGTAATGACGCCGAAGGGGCTGATCGCAGCCCGTGACCGCCTGGGCAGAACCCCTCTGATCATCGGAAAAAAAGAGGATGCATGCTGCGTATCCTTTGAAAGCTTTGCATATCTGAATCTGGGCTATGAAGATTACAAGGAGCTGGGACCTGGAGAGATCGTAAGCGTAACTCCGGAAGGAGTGGAAACTTTGAACGCACCGGGAGAGGAGATGAGGATCTGTTCCTTCCTCTGGACCTATTACGGATATCCCACCTCCACATACGAGGGAATCAACGTGGAGGATATGCGTTATAAATGCGGCGCGATCCTTGCACAGAGAGATAAGGGAGAGGTAGATCCCGATATTGTGGCAGGTGTGCCTGATTCCGGTATCGCCCATGCCATTGGATATGCAAATGAGTCCGGCGTTCCTTTCGCCCGTCCGTTTATTAAATATACCCCCACCTGGCCGCGTTCTTTTATGCCTACACAGCAGAGCCAGAGAAATCTGATCGCGAGAATGAAGCTGATCCCTGTTCATAAGCTCATCAAGGATAAAAAGCTTCTGATGATTGACGATTCCATTGTCCGGGGTACACAGCTTCGCGAGACATCCGAATTCCTCTATCACAACGGAGCAAAGGAAGTACACATCCGTCCGGCGTGTCCTCCTCTTCTCTATGGCTGTAAATACCTGAACTTTTCCCGCTCCAAATCGGAGATGGATCTGATCACAAGAAGAACCATTGCCAAACGCGAGGGAGAGAATGTGGATGCGAAGACCCTTGCAGATTACGCAAATCCGGATTCCGCAAATTATAAAGAAATGCTGGGTAACATCTGTCAGGAACTGAATTTCACTTCTCTGAAATATCATCGTCTGGACGACCTCATCGAATCCATCGGTCTTCCGGCATGTAAGCTCTGTACCTACTGCTTTAACGGCAAAGAATAAACAGAAATACATAAAAGATGAAAACAAAAAAGCTGACGCTCCCTTTTTTCAGGGAAGTCCGTCAGCTTTTTCTTATTTTGCCATCTCTCTAACATCTGTTCTTCCGACCAGATAATCAATACTGATATCATAATAATTCGCTATTCGTATTAGCATTTCCAGAGGAACGCTCCGTGTTCCGGTTTCATAATGAGAATAGCAGCGCTGGCTGATATGTAAAATTTCACTCACCTGTTTTTGAGACAGATTTACTTCATTTCGAAGATCCTCAATACGCTCCAGTTTCATCATCTAACACCTCTCTTTTGTGTTTGCAGAAATCTTTATTACTGCTTACTCCGTTCACAGTAACAAAGCTTTTTATAAAGTATACATCAAATGAAAACAACTATTGCGAATTGGAGCAAAATGGGCTATACTAAAATTGTATTTTTTTACCATTTCAGCATCTGTACGAATCTGTACTAATTTTCCATCTATATTATTTTATCACAGCATTTCAGAAATCCGTCGGGGAAGATTTCGATATGCGGAAAGGAGATTTTTTGTTTGCAAGTGTATTATCAGCGTCCATAAGAGGGATGGAGGTCTGTCCCATCAAGGTGGAGGCGGATGTGAGCAGCGGACTGCCCTCTTTTACTATGGTAGGGTTTCCCTCGGCACAGGTAAAGGAGGCTCAGGACCGGGTGCGCACAGCTTTGAAAAATAACGGAATCAGCCTTCCGCCCAAAAAGGTGACTGTAAACTTTGCTCCCGCAGATATCAGAAAGGAGGGAGCCGGATTTGACATGCCTGTGGCCGCAGCTGTTCTTGCCGCATCAGAGACAGTGGAGCCTTCTCTTCTGGAAGGGGTAATGATGGCCGGAGAAATCAGCCTGAACGGCCATATCCACGGGATATCCGGCGTTCTTCCCATGGTGATACGGGCAAGAGAACTGGGGTGCAGGCTCTGTATGATTCCCTGGGAGAATCTTCAGGAAGGAAGGCTGGTGAGGGACATTCCCGTGGCAGGGGTAAAAAATATAACAGAAATGATCGAATGTCTGAAAACTCCCGGTCTGTACACAGAGAAAGAAGCCGGGGAGGAGATAGGGGAAGAAGAGGAGGAGCTTCCGGATTTCGAAGAGATCGAAGGCCAATTGACAGCCAGGAGGGCGGCAGAGATCGCAGTGAGCGGGTTTCATAATATTCTTTTTATCGGACAGCCGGGAACCGGGAAGACCATGATCGCGAGAAGGCTTCCGTCTATTATGCCGGATCTTACCTTTGAGGAATCCCTGGAGCTGACGAAGATATACAGCATAGCCGGACTTCTTTCCAGAGAAAGCCCTCTTATCAGGAGGCGTCCGTTCCGAAGCCCTCACCATACAAGCACCGCCCAGGCAATGACAGGCGGGGGAAGGAATCCAAGACCCGGGGAGGTGACACTGGCTCACAGAGGCGTTCTGTTTCTGGATGAAATGCCGGAATTTTCCAGAAGGAGCCTGGAGACCCTGAGGCAGCCGCTGGAGGACAAGACATTACAGATTTCAAGGGTAAGCGGCACCTATGTTTTTCCGGCGAACTTCATTCTGGCGGCAGCCATGAATCCCTGTCCCTGCGGCTATTATCCGGATATGAACCGCTGTCACTGCACAGCAGGCCAGGTGAGCCATTATCTGGGCAAAATAAGCCGTCCCCTTCTGGACCGCATCGATATCTGCACGGAGGTACCGCCTGTGAGCTTTGGTCAGCTTCGCTCCTCTGGCAAAAATGAATCTTCAGGGGAAATCAGGAAACGGGTGGAGAAAGTGCGGGAAATCCAAAGTCTCCGTTACGAAAAAGAAACGATCCGGTTTAACGGAGAGCTTCACGGAAAACAGATTGAGAAATATTGTCCCATGACAGAGGAAGCCGCATCTCTTCTTGGAACAGCCTTTGAAAAGATGCAGTTCAGCGCCCGCTCCTATCACAGGATCTTAAAGGTCGCCAGAACCATCGCAGACATGGAAGGCCGGGAAAAAATCGGGGCAGGGCAGATCAGTGAGGCGCTTGCTTATCGGGTATTTGACAAGGAATACTGGAATTAGTACATCGAAACGGATATAAGGAACTGCCATAGACACCTGTATTCTGGGCAGATACAGCAGAAACCCGGGATTTGCCCCACTGACAGGAATAAAAAGAAGGAAGGACTGATAATTTATATGGAAGAAACACGCTATATTTCCAAAAGTGACAGAGACTATCCCGCCAAAATGCAAAATTATCCCTCTATGCCCGGCCGGCTCTATGTAAAAGGAAAGCTGCCTGATCCCGGTCGCCCCACAGCTGCAATCGTGGGAGCGAGAATGTGCAGCCCCTACGGGCGGATTCAGGCGTTCCGCTTCGGCAAGTTCCTGAGCGGACACGGAGTACAGGTCATAAGCGGCATGGCCCTTGGAATCGATTCAGAGGGGCATAAAGGGGCGCTGGAGGGAGGCACCCCAACCTTTGCAGTGCTGGGCTGCGGGTGTGATGTGATCTATCCTGCAAGAAACCGTTCCCTTTACGACAGGATATTAAGAGACGGGGGAGGAATTATCAGTGAATTTGCCCCCGGAACATCGCCAAAGAAGTTCTGCTTTCCCGCAAGGAACAGGATCATCAGCGCTCTGGCTGATGTGGTGCTTGTGATGGAGGCGAAAGCAAACAGTGGTTCCCTTATCACAGCAGGCTTTGCCCTGGAAATGGGAAAGGCGGTCTTTGCCCTGCCCGGTCCGGTGACGGAAGAGCTGAGTCTTGGCTGCCATAAGCTGATCTATGACGGCGCCGGAATTGCCTATAGTCCGGAGGTGATTCTGGAGGAGCTGGGAGTCACTGCAGGGGAAAAGGGTCAGGGGGAATGGAAAGAGGAGGAAGCAGATTCAGGCAAAAAAAATAAGTTAGGACTTGCAAGAGATTTGAATTTGGTGTATAGTTGTCTCGATTTACGACCCAAAAGTCTGGATGAGATCATCAAAAAAACAGGGCTTGCGCCGGAGACGGCAAGCAGGTGTACCGTGGAGCTGACGCTTCTTGGATGGATCGCAGAGACGGGCCGGCATTATTACGTAAAGGTAAAGTAACAGAAGCTGCTGGAAACAGCAGCGGACAGATTGGCAACTAGGAGAGGTAACATGGCGAAATATCTGGTGATAGTGGAATCACCTGCAAAGGTAAAAACTATAAAGAAATTTCTGGGTTCTAATTACGATGTGGAAGCTTCCAACGGACACGTTCGTGATTTTCCGAAAAGTCAGTTCGGAATCGATGTGGAAAATGATTTCGAGCCGAAATATATTACAATCCGGGGAAAAGGAGAGCTTCTTGCGAAGCTTCGCAAGGCTGCAAAGAAAGCAGATAAGATTTATCTCGCGACTGACCCCGACCGCGAGGGAGAGGCGATTTCCTGGCATTTGATGCAGGCGCTTAAAGAAGACCCTAAAAAAATGCACAGGATCACCTTTAACGAAATTACAAAAAGCGCAGTAAAGGCTTCTATTAAACAGGCAAGAGAGCTGGATATGGATCTGGTGGACGCACAGCAGGCAAGACGTATGCTTGACCGTATGGTAGGCTACACGATCAGCCCTCTTCTCTGGGCAAAGGTAAAAAGAGGCCTGAGTGCAGGAAGGGTTCAGTCTGTGGCCCTGCGTATCATCTGCGACCGTGAGGAGGAGATCAACGCTTTTATTCCGGAGGAATACTGGAGTCTTGACGGAACCTTCCAGGTGGCAGGAGAAAAGAAGCCTCTGGAGGCGAAATTCTACGGTACGGATAAAAAAATGAACATCCATAATAAAGAAGAGATGGATAAACTCCTTGCTTCCTTACAGGATAAGGAATATGAGATCACGGAGGTGAAGAAAGGGGAAAGGATCAAGAACGCTCCCCTTCCGTTTACCACAAGTACGCTGCAGCAGGAAGCGTCAAAAACGCTGAACTTCTCTACCCAGAAGACCATGCGTCTTGCGCAGCAGCTCTATGAGGGAATCGATATCAAAGGAAACGGCACAGTGGGTGTGATCACCTATCTGCGAACCGACTCCACACGAATCTCAGAGGAAGCGGATACAGCGGCAAGGGAATACATCTCTGCACAGTATGGCGGGGAATATGTATCAAAAACGGAAAAAACGGCGAAAAAAGGCCAGAAGATCCAGGATGCCCATGAGGCGATCCGTCCCACGGATATCAGCCGCACTCCGGCTGCGCTGAAAGATTCCTTGTCCAGAGACCAGTTCCGTCTGTATCAGCTGATCTGGAAGCGTTTTGCAGCAAGCCGTATGTCTCCGGCCCGCTATGAAACAACTTCTGTAAAGATCGGTGCAGAGGAATATATTTTTACAGTGTCTGCCTCCAAAGTAGTCTTTGACGGATTTCTGTCAGTCTACACAGATGAGGAAGATCATAAGAAGGGCAATGTTTTGAACCAGAGCCTGGAGAAGGGCATGAAGCTCAGCTTAAAGGAGTTAAAGCCTGAGCAGCACTTCACACAGCCTCCGGCACATTATACAGAGGCATCTCTCGTAAAGACAATGGAGGAGCTTGGCATCGGCCGTCCAAGTACCTATGCGCCGACGATCACCACGATCATCAGCAGACGCTATGTGTCAAAGGAGCAGAAAAACCTTTATGTCACAGAGCTGGGAGAAGTGGTGAACAACATTATGAAACAGGCCTTCCCAAGTATTGTGGATGTAAATTTCACAGCCACCATGGAAGGACTTCTTGACTGTGTGGATGCGGGAACCGTTCACTGGAAGACAGTTGTGCGCAACTTTTACCCTGACCTGAAGCACGATGTGGACGAAGCGGAAAAAGAGCTTGAAAAGATCGATATTGAGGATGAAGTGACAGATGTGATCTGCGACAACTGCGGAAGGAACATGGTCATCAAATACGGTCCTCACGGTAGATTTCTTGCCTGTCCCGGATTTCCGGAATGCCGCAATACCAAGCCGTACTATGAAAAAATCGGCGTTGCCTGTCCTGTCTGCGGCAAGGATGTGGTTCTTAAAAAGACGAAAAAAGGACGAAAATATTACGGATGTGAAGACAATCCGGAATGTGAATTTATGTCCTGGCAGAAGCCGTCCTCAAAGAAAT
>DXXQ01000249.1 GCA_019416265.1 Clostridiales bacterium
AGGTGAAGGAGATCACGTTCATTGTTTTGTGTCAGCGCCACCAAAGCTGTCAATAACCAATATCGTGAAATATCTAAAAGGGATCACGGGGAGGAAACTGTTTGAAAAATATCCGGAACTGCGTTCAAAGCTTTGGAAAGGGGAACTGTGGAACCACTCTTACTATGTAGAAACGATCGGTTCCGTGTCGGAAGAAAATATCCGCCGTTATATTGAACATCAGTCAAAAGCATATTGAAAAGAGGTGGATCCCTATGCTCCTGTCTAAAAAAACTGTGATACAGCTGAATGAAACAGAGGCGAATATCCTTGGGCATATGAACTATGCCGCTTATAAGCTGTGGAATATCTGTAATTATGAAAGGTACAATTATAAGGAACTGGGGCTGGAAGAATATCCGGACTGGTATTATCAAAAATCCCACCATAGATCAGATATGTGGTTTAAAGCCCTGCCATCCCAGACTGCCCAGGAGGTCTGTAAGCTGCTTGACAAGTCCTGGAAATCTTTTTACCGCCTGAAAAAGACAGGCGGGGTCGAAAACCCGAATCCGCCGGGGTATAAACATAAAGGGATCGCAGTGACTTATATGCAGAATGGGATCGTCCATGAAGCAGGAACAGAAACCGTGCGTCTGACCCTGTCCCGTCAGCTGAAAGAATACATGAAGTCTGCTTATCATGTCCATGAAACCTATCTTTATCTTAAAAACCGTATTTTTAAGAGCATGGACAGGATCAAACAGATTCATCTGTATCCGCCGGAAGAAGACGGGAAGTGTACTGTGGCCGTGGTTTATGAAATAGAAGATGCAGAGCTGCTTCCGGAAAATGGACACTATCTGTCCGTTGACCTGGGGCTTCATAATCTTATGACCTGTTATGACAGTGTGGGAAAGAGCTTTATACTTGGGAGAAAGTATTTATCGATCTGCCGCAGGTATGAGAAGGAGATCGCCCGTGTGCAGTCGCAGTGGGCTTCTGCCCAGGCGGCACAGGGGATCCGACACCCGAAAGGTTCCAAACATCTTTTGAGACTGTATAAGGCAAAGAAAGAGAGTGTACGGGATTATCTTCATAAACTGACCAGATATGTGGCGGAATATTGTAAAAAAGAGAATATCCATACAGTAGTAGTGGGAGACATCACCGGCATCCGTAAAGGGAAGGATCTGGGGAAGAGTACAAACCAGAAGCTCCACGGGCTTCCCTATGTCCAAATTTATAATATGCTGGAATACAAACTGTCCCTGTACGGGATAAGATTTGTAAAACAGACAGAATCCTACTCCAGTCAGTGTTCCCCTTTTTCGAAAGCAGTATCAAAGGAATATGCTGTAAGGACAAACCGGTGTATGCGGGGGCTTTATAAGGATCAGGGAGTCATTTTCCAGGCAGACGCTGTTGGAGCGTATAATATCCTAAGAAAATATTTTGCCGTATCTGGCGGAAAACAAAAACTGTCCGTGTCCGGACTATCGGATCCCAAAGTTATAAAAGTAGCTGTGTAATCCGAAAGGATAGCAGTATTGGTGTTATGGACGCACCACTGGAACTGCAAGGCGAAGCCTTGCAACCAGATGCTCTGGCAATTCAATTGCCGAGTAGTTCACTATTCAAAGTACATATTCAGTGCTCAGTTGTTTGCTGAGATAATAGGAAACCGGGTGAGAATCCCGGGCGATCCGGTCACTGTAAGCGGGGAGGGAATTTCCGTATCCATTGTCGGCATAGGCTGTCGGCGAGAAGGAGGAGATTGCTGAAGATCTGCAAGCCAGGAAGCCTGCTGAATATGAATGGTAAGGTATCTTCCGCAGAAAGTAACTTATCTGACACAGCCTTTTTATTTTCGTATTTTGGCGGAGATAGTATGGAGATATATCGTTGTGTTTAGATGCCTGCTTTTTGAAAGCAGGCTTTGTTTTTGGCGCAAGATAGTAAAACACCGAAAAAACATTCGGCAAAACAAAATAAGGAGGAAAAAAATGAAATACTGGAAGAACACTCTGGCAGGATTTATGGCAGCCGCGCTCTTGGTTACAGGCGGAATTTCCCGGACAGTTCTGGCAGCAGAAACAGAAAGTGCAGCAGAAACAGAATATCCCTTAACGATCACTACTTATACTTACGCAGAACAGCCTGTTGAGTATACGTTTGAAAAGGAGCCGGAAAGGGTAATTGCAGCATATCAGGATAATATTGAGATCCTTCTGGCCCTGGGACTGGAGGACAAAATCGTATGCGCATTTGGAATGGATGGAGAAATAAGGGAAGATCTTAAGGACAGTTTTGATAAGATCAACTATCTGGAAAGCCGTCCAAGTAAAGAAGATGTTCTTGCTTTAGAGCCGGACTTTATTACAGGGTGGAGCTCTCTGTTTGCAGAAGACAGACTTGGTGAGGTCGATTTCTGGCATGAGAGAGGAACCGGTACCTATATGTCTTTGAACAGCGGATGCAGATGGCCGCCGGAAGAATATCCTCAGACTATTCAGGAAGAGTGTGAAGATATTTTAACAATGGGAAAGATTTTCAATGTACAGGATCGTGCAGAGGAGCTTGTAGATGAGATTCAGACAGAGCTGGATCGAGTTGCGGAGTATATAGAAGGCAAGGAGGCTCCATCCATTGCAATTCTTGAGAATGAGAGCGACAGTTACCGTGTATATGGCGAAAATCGTCTTGCGGGAGATGTGGCAAAACATGCAGGAGCACAGCTTGCGGTAGGAAAAGCAGGGGAGGAATCCGGCAATATTAGTGCAGAGGATCTTATTTCTCTGAATCCGGATGCAATCTTTATGGTATGGTATGAAGGATTTAAAACACCGGAAGAAGCGGTGGCTGATATTACGGAAAATCCTGCATTTGCAAGTCTGGATGCAGTAAAAAATGAAAAAGTATTTGCTGTAAATCTTTCCGGTATTTATTGCAGCGGAATGAGGACTCTTGATGGGGTGGAAGCCTTTGCAGGATGCCTTTATCCGGAACTTTATAAATAAAGAAGATGAAATGCGGCGATGAAAAAACCGTGTATCAAAGGAAACGGTTATGGATTTAAAAAATGGTTTGTTTAAGAAGCGTCCTTTATATTGGACTGTTATTTGTGTTCTGCTGGCAGCAGTTGTGCTCTCTTTGGCGGGAGCAGTCACCATTGGAACAGTGGATCTGGAAATGGGAGATGTCTATAAGGTAATTCTCTACAAAGTCTTTGGCATAGGAAATGGGGAAAAGTACGGATCAGGAAGCATGAGCGATATTGTATGGTTTATCCGTCTTCCACGGCTTGTCCTTGCCATTGCAGTAGGGAGTTCGCTGTCCATATCCGGTACAGTCATGCAGGCAATTGTAAAAAATCCCCTGGCAGATCCCTATGTACTTGGTGTTTCTTCCGGTGCAAGTCTGGGAGCGGCGCTGGCGGTCATCCTCCACATAGGTGCAAGATTTGGAGAGGGCTATCAGGGCATTATGGCGTTTCTCGGGGCATTTGGCGCTTCTATGGCAGTAGTGGCAATGGCAAATGTAGGAGGAAGAGCTACTTCAGTAAAGCTGATTCTTTCCGGAACAGCGCTGGGAGCCATTTGCAGTGCGGTCACGAATTTTCTTCTGTATGTGGTAAATTCCAATGACGGCGCAGCCAATGCTGTAATGCGCTGGACCTTGGGAAGTCTTGCAGGGGCAAAGTGGGAAAGTAATCAGATTATGCTGGTGATCGCCCTGCTTGGAACCCTGTTTTTCTGGACACAGCATAGAACCTTGAATCTGATGCTTCTGGGGGATGAAAGCGCGATCACCCTGGGGACAGATCTTCACTGGTGGAGGCTTCTTTACCTGGGAATCGCTGCCCTGATGATTGGATTTTCTGTCTATGTTTCAGGAACGATAGGATTTGTGGGATTGGTAATTCCCCATGTGGTGAGGATGCTTTTTGGAACAGATCATAAAAAACTGATTCCTGTTTCTGCTCTTCTTGGAGCACTCTTTCTAATGTGGGCGGACGTTCTTTGCCGTGTACTGATTCCCGGACGGGAGCTGCCCATTGGAATTCTGACTTCTATTGTCGGAGCTCCGGTATTCATTTATCTGATGGTTCGGAAAAAATATGGATTTGGAGGCGGAGAGTAATGGAAATTCGTACAGAAAAGCTGATTTCTGTTCTGGGCGGAAATGAGATTCTTCGTGGAGTGGAAATAGATGTTCACAAAAAAGAACTGATCGGTCTTCTTGGACCCAATGGAAGCGGGAAATCTACATTGCTGCGCTGCATTTACCGAACGCTGAAGCCTGTAGACGGAGCGGTTTTTCTGGATGGCAGGCCAATAGAGGAATACAGCTATAAGGAGTCGGCCAGGAAAATTTCTGTTCTTGCCCAGCATAACTATTATAATTTCGAATTTTCGGTGGAAGATGTGGTGATGATGGGAAGAGCGCCGCATAAGAGAGCCCTTGACCGTGATACGAAAGAAGATTATCAACTGGTTTCCCGGTGTCTTGAAATGGTGGGAATGGGAAAGTTTCGAAAACGGGTATTTTCTACATTGTCCGGAGGAGAGCAGCAAAGGGTGATCCTGGCAAGAGCGCTTGCCCAGCAAACCCCCTGTCTGATTCTGGACGAACCGACCAATCATCTGGATATTAAATATCAGATTCAACTGATGAATCTGGTCAAAAGCTTGGATCGCACCATTGTTTCGGCAATACATGATTTGAATATTGCGGCCATGTACTGCGATCGGATTTATGTGATGAAAGACGGACAGATTGTTGCCACAGGCACTCCTGGAGAGGTGCTGACTCCGGAGCTGATTTATCAGGTATATGAGGTGGACGCTGAGGTGTTTGAGGACAGTACAGGAACACTCCGCATTTTGTACAACAGATAATTGAAAAGAAAAGGATTCTGTATGCAGGAAAGGGAAGCATACAGAATCCTTTTTTAGCTTTAAATATTGTTAATCAAGAGCATAAATTTCAGTGTATTTCCTGTTGAAATAATTTAACAGGGGTTTAGCAGAAATTTCTTTTCTGCATATGCGGCGGATGACTTCTGCAGAGGTGTAGAGGCTGCCGTGTCTGTGGATGTTTTTGTTCAGCCATTTTGTGATTTCCATGATCTTGCCCTGAGCCAGAAGCTCGTCGATACTTCCCAGTTCTTCCTCAATCTGTTCCAGAAACATGCCGTCATATACGGAACCGAGAAGATAGGACGGAAAATATCCAAAGGAGCCGTCAGACCAGTGCGTATCCTGAAGAATCCCTTCTGCGTCGGAGGAAGGACGGACACCCAGCAATTCTTCCATTTTGTCATTCCATAAGGCGGGCAGTTCTTCTGTGGTAACTTCATTGTGAAAGATTGCGCGTTCTATTTCATAGCGGAGAATAATGTGGAGGCAGTAGGTAACCTCATCGGCGTCGATGCGGATCAGACTTGGTTTTACCTCATTGATGGCACGGTAAAAGGTTTCGAACGGAATGCTCTGAAACTGGGGAAGAAGCTCTCCCATTTTTTCGTAAAGGGGAGTCCAGAAATTGCGGTTTCGTCCCAAAATGTTTTCATAAAATCTGGACTGGCTTTCATGAAGTCCCATGAGGTTTACCTGTCTGACAGCTGTGTTTGCATAAACAGGAGAAATATTCTGGTCAAAAATCGCGTGTCCGCCTTCATGGATCGCACTGAAAATAGCTGCAATGGGATCGTCTTCACGGAAATGGTTTGTGATGCGCACATCCCCGGAGCCGATGCCTGTTGTGAATGGATGCTCGCTTTCTGCAACGGCTCCTCCGGAGAAATCAAAGCCGATATAGGAAAGGAGAAGCTCCTGTAATTTTTTCTGTGCCGGGATATCATAGGTTCCTTTCAGAGGGGATAAATCCGGCTGTCTGCTTTCTTTTATTTTGGCAAGAAGAGGGCGGAGACCTTCCTTTAATTCGGCAAAAATTCGGTCGATGGTGCAGGTGTCCATACCTTCTTCAAACAGATCCACAAGAACCTCATAAGGGGGAAGATCCGGTTCCATATAGTGGACGTACTGCTTGGTCATGGAAATGATTTTGTCCAGATGAGGCGCGTAAAGGGAGTAGTCGTCTGCCTTCTTTGCTGTTTCCCATGCCTTCTGAGAGCGGGCTTTACAAGTGACGTATTCCGTGTAGAAAGCCTCAGGTACCCGGACAAAGCGTTCATAGTTTTTGAGTTCTCTTCGAACTGTGACTTTCATTGCATCGTCAAGTCGGTCAAACTGTTCAGGTGCGGATAATTCCTTTAAAAGCGCACCGTATTCGTCGGAGGTAGACAGGCGGAAAGCTTCTGTAGAAATATAACCGATGGCGTCAGCCTTAGATTCTACGCCCTTTTCCGGAGTCATGGTAGATAAATCCCAGTACAGCAGATTTTCAATGGTTTCATACTGCTGGAATTTTTTCATATACTCTTTTAATTTTGACACAGCATTGTTCATTTGTTTTCTCCTTTTTATTCCACTAATGAGTGATAATTATACGCTTTTGGAAGCTTTCCTTTTTCTTTATATACGTCTTCATAAACTTCCTCCCACAGTGAGCCCAGAGAGTCCTCACATTCTCTGAGATCGCTGAGTACGAGATTCTTTTCTGTTAAAGAAGCAAGAACTTTTTCTGCCTGACCTGTACGGGCAAGGGCGGTGAGATAGCCGAAATGAATGCGTTCTTCGGCTGCAAAAGCATCGGGGAGCTGATGGTAAAGCTCTTTTATGGTTTCATACTTTTCGCAGAGGAGAAGGATTTTCCAGGTCTCCTTTAGATAGGAAAGGTCATCTCTTCGAAGGGCATATCCCTGTCTGATACAGGCGGCTGCAGCGTCGTGTTCTCCAAGCTGGAGATGAAGGGCGGACAGTGCGTGAAGAGCCCAGGGATTGGGAGTCAGAGACTGCGAGCTTTCAAGGTGTTTTTTGGCCTTACAAGGTTTTCCGGAAGTGAGATAATAAAGTCCAAGCTGGTAGTGGGCGTACCAGTTTTGGGAATTTTTATCGTCAATGGTATCCTTTAATTTCTCAAAAAGAAGCGGATCGGTTATGAAATCAAAGGGTCTTTCCTCCGGGGCTGCTTGAGGGAAAAATCCCGTTTTTAAGAATGTGATCCAGGATTCATATTCCAGAGGAACATTGCCGAAATCCAGGTGTTCAGACAGCGGGGCGCTGCCTTTTGAGAGCCTCAGCCTGTTTTCAAAAGCGCCATAGCTGCTTCCGGTATACACAAGCGTTCCTTTCTGCTTTGCCAGTGATTTTGTGGCAGTAAGCACAGCTTCCGGATTGATTTCCAGAAAGCATTTTTCGGCTGCTGTGTTCATTTCCTGAAGAGCGGATTCGTAATCGGAAGACGGGGCTTTTGAAGATACCTGTACAGGTCCGTAAAGCTCCATCCATTCCCAGGCAGTATGGGGCGCCATAGGAAGGCAGCCATATTGCGTTTTGGCAAGTCCGCCCTGAATTTCGATATATCGTCCCGCCTGTTCAGTCAGGAAGTTCTGCCAGTTATCGGAGCCTTCGTTATTTCCCCAGGAAAAAAGCTTGCGGCTCATAAGGCGGGCAGTGGATAAATGGAGAAGACCATAGCCTTCTTTGTTGATATTTGCAATGTATTTCGGGGCGTCTTTCGGGATGTTAAAGAAGTAGTCTACCTGGTCGGGGATTACTTTATATTTACTGATATCATACCCGTTCACCATAGGAACAGATACCTTATAAACGCCATCCGGACGGTTGGTATAGGCTTCCTTTGCAGGAACAATAATGCGTCCGTCATCGTATTCCGGAACTGCTATATTGCTCCACCAGTACATGGGGACAACCTCCTCAGTCTGGTTGAAAATGCGCATACGGCAGTTTAGGAATCTGTCATTTTTTCCCAGCCAGAAATCCATCTGATAGGTTACTTTTCTCACGCGCTCATATTCGTACATACGAAGAACCGGAGTACCGTCGTCCCTGGTAAGAGAGGCGGTGAAAAGCGGCTCCATGGTAAAAGGGGTGTGGCCGATCATGCTGATATTCCACTCTACACCGCCGCTGAACCAGGCGTTTCGAATAGCAAGATTGCTGGGGCGGATCACATCGTTTGTATAAAGAAGATTTTGTCCTGTGGTTTTATCCACCAGGGACCAGAGGCGGCCGCCAAGCTCAGGCAGGAAGACGGCTTTGAGAAAATCATTTTCCAGGACTGCAGTTTTCAGCTCTTTTTCCCGAAGCTGACGGTTATAGCAGGTATACTGGCGATAGGGATAGGAGGTATAGAGCTTTCCGTATCCTTCATAAATTTCATCCTCTTCATCGAGGAAAAAATTTGTCTTGTTCTGGATGTTAGAGCCTGTGATCAGGTCAGGCACAGAGGATTCAGCGCCTCTTTCGCTTACGTTAAAAATTTCTGTCTGAAAAGTTAAGGATGGTTTCATTGTGTGCATACCTTTCTTGAAATCGTGGTGGATAGTTTCTGTACAAGAAGTCCGTAAAGGGCTCCGGCAGCATTGTTCAGGATTCTCAGAAATATGGCGCCCGGTACGCCGAAAATCCCTGCTGCGATGGAGATGGCGCCAAGGGAATTAAAGACTGCCTGCCATCCGTAAGCTGCGGAAAAGCCGACTCCGATTCCTCCGATAACACCCATATAGGGGAGCATGGAGGCCGGAAGAATGCTGTATAAAAGCAGAAATAAAAGGCCGCCGCCGATATTGCCGGGAATACGTCCGACAACACGTTTTTTTAAATCTGATTCAAAAGGAACCAGCACAGACATAGCTGCAATGGCAACCCACATGGCTCTTGGGGCATGTAAAAGATCTGCCGCAAACAGTATACTGGATACGCCGAAGGTAAGGGTAAGCTGCCAGCGGCTTCTTGCGGAATGAAGGTTAAATTCTGCAAGCAGATCCTTCAGATTTCGTTTGTATGTTTTTTTGTGATGATTACGGTAGTAGATCAGCATGGTTGCGGCAGCTCCCGCAAGTATGCCGAAAAGTCTCTGCACATAGAGTTCGCCTGTCACATCGTAGCCCTGAAGGAGAAGATATCCAAGTACAAGGGTGGAGTGGTTGAACATAATGACATTGTGGCAGCCCAGGATCATCAGAAGAAAGATACATACAAGGTTTACAATCAGTGCGCCAAAGGCTCCGCACATATTTGAAAGTCTTGGGCCAAAGGCAAGTATGGCGAAGACCACAGACATACATCCAAGTGCGTGAGAGCATTTAATACCCAGATCTGCGTTTCGAAAAACCATAACGCAGAGCAGCACAACGACTCCGACAATGCTGTTGTCAGCGCCGAAAATATTGCTGTACATGGTTACAAAGGCAACGCAGAAAGCAAGGGTAAGAAGCACTTTGAAAAGATAAATGGAAAAGTGTTTTGCCTTGTCTTTCCTTGTGGTACAGTTTTTTAAAAGAGTTTTGGAGCCAGCCTGGTTAAGCTGTAATTCCTGATAAAAAGTCATTTTCGTTGTCACCTCATTCATTTTCATTTTGTTGTAATCGATCGTTTGTCCTGTGGATCAGACTGGTAAGCTGTTCGAAGTCTTCCCGGCCGACAGTGCGGTAAATACGGTAAATGGGAGCGAGAAAATCCTGGTAGGTTTCTTCCAGAATCCTGCGTCCGCCCGGGGTGATACATACGTGGTATCCCCGCTTATCGCTGTGGTTGTGTTCTTTTTTGATAAAGCCTTTTTCTTCAGTCTGTTCAATCAGACGGGTGATCAGGGGTTTGGAAAGATTCATGGAACTGCTGAGCCTGGAAGGGCATAATTTTTCTTCGGAAAGAGCGATTCTGGAAAGGAAATCCAGTTCCTGGGCAGTGAGAAGACTGCTCATTTTGGAACGGCTGGTACTCAGTTTACAGAAAAGCCGCAAATCCTGCATTTTTTCCATCATTTCAATCCATGTGTAGTCGTCCATGCATTCTCCTTTCAGATGAATAAAAAAGAAGTTTACTTTGTTAACTAAACGAATTATAGAGGAAAAAAAAGGAATTGTCAATAAGAGCATAAAATATAAATGTTTCATGGGAAAAAACAGTTGGAAAACCTTTGAGATAAGGGTAAAATATAATGTGCAGATTACAGTATCTGATAGAAAAAAGGAATAGAAACCTATCTGTTTTTGGAGGAAGATAAATGGCTGATATTATAGAAATTACGGACTTTATGGCTCCTGAGCTGGATGTTTATGCCAGGCTTTCCGAAGGGCAGCTTCTGAATCGGCATGAGCCCCATAAGGGGATGTTTATTGCTGAAAGTCCCAAGGTGATTGAGAGGGCGCTGGATGCGGGATGTGTACCGGTATCCTTTCTGGTGGAGCATAAGCATGTGGAAGGGGAAGCTAAGGAACTGATCGCGCGCTGCGGTGATATTCCGGTTTATACAGCGGAGTTTGATGTGCTTACCCGGCTTACGGGATTTAAGCTTACCCGGGGGATGCTGTGCGCCATGTACAGACCAAAGCTTCCCACAGTGCAGGAGGTTTGTAAGGGGGCAAAGAGAATTGCTGTTTTGGAGAATGTGGTGAATCCCACAAATATTGGAGCAATCTTCCGTTCAGCGGCAGCTTTGAATATGGATGCAGTATTGCTGACTCCGGAGTGCAGCAATCCTTTGTACAGAAGAGCGATCCGCGTAAGCATGGGAACGGTTTTTCAGGTTCCGTGGACCTTTCTTCCCAGGGATTCTGATCATGAAGAAAGAGCATTTGTCTGGAAGGAGAACGGGGTAAAGTTTTTGCATGATCTGGGATTTAAGACTGCGGCGCTGGCGCTTCGGGATGATTCCGTAAGTATTGACGATGCGGCTTTGATGGCAGAAGATAAGCTTGCTGTTATTCTGGGAACGGAGGGAGACGGTCTTGCGTCTTCCACAATTGCAGACTGTGACTACACGGTGAAGATCCCCATGTCTCATGGAGTAGATTCTCTTAACGTAGCAGCTGCCAGCGCAGTGGCATTCTGGCAGTTGGGTAATAAATAAAAAAACATCAGGGAGGAAAACATATGAAGTACGATTTTACATCTGTCATAGATCGCCGGGGGATGGATGCAATGGCGGTGGACGCATTGGGAAACGGTACGGCGCTGGGAGCGCCTCGAGAGGGATTCGACGCGATTCCCATGTGGGTGGCAGACATGAACTTTCAGACAGTGCCCACTGTACCGGAAGCAATTATTGAAAGAACGAACCATCATATGTACGGCTATTTCAGTCCAAGGGAAGAATACTTCCAGTCTATTATCCGCTGGCAGGAAACCAGAAATCATACAGAGGGACTGACAGTCGAATGTATCGGCTACGAAAACGGAGTGCTGGGCTGCGTGGTTTCTGCCGCAACAGCGTTCGCCTCTCCGGGGGATGCGATTCTTTTACACAGTCCGACTTATATAGGATTTACAAAGAGCCTGGAAAACAATGGCTTTAAGATTATCTACAGTCCCTTAAAGAAAGACACGGACGGAATCTGGCGGATGGATTATGCGGACATGGACGAAAAAATCAGGAAATATAACATTCATACAGCCGTTTTCTGCAGTCCCCACAATCCCTGCGGCAGGGTGTGGGAGCGCCGGGAGATTGAAAAAGCAATGGAGATCTATAAAGCAAATGACTGCGTAGTGATCTCCGATGAAATCTGGTCTGACATCATTCTGGAAGGGGCGAAGCATATCCCCACGCAGTCTGTAAGCGAGGATGCCAGAAATCGTACCATAGCTGTCTATGCGCCAAGTAAAACCTTTAATCTGGCAGGTCTTGTGGGAAGCTATCATATTATTTACAACAAATATCTGAGAGACCGTGTCAGGGCAAAGAGCAGCAAGCCCCATTACAATGAAATGAACGTGCTTTCCATGTATGCTCTGATGGGGGCCTACAGGCAGGAAGGATATGAATGGGTGGATGAACTGTGTGAAGTGCTCACTGCAAATGTGAAGTATGCCTGTAAATATATCGAAGAAAACTTTGAGGGAATAGAAGTCAGCAAACCACAGGGAACTTACATGCTGTTTCTTGACTGTACGAAGTGGTGTGAAAAAAACAACAGAACACTGGATGAGCTCCTCAAAGCAGGATGGGATGTAGGAGTGGCATGGCAGGATGGAAGACCGTTTTATCATCCCTGTGCAATCCGCATGAATCTGGCCCTGCCCTTTGAACGGGTAAAAGAAGCCTTTGCCCGTCTGGATCAATATGTATTTAAGTAAATAAATTTTGTGAAAAAAAGACCATTGCCAACAGGAATAGCAAAGCCTGTGGGCAATGGTCTTTTTGGTAAGAATACTTATACTGTCAAATTCCTTTATATATCAGCACTGTTCAAAAGCCAGAATTTCGCTGGTTCTTTCATATTCGCTGTAAAGAAGTCCTCTTGCAGCAGTTTCCATTTCCCCGCTCTGGTTATCGTAGGGATCTGCTCTCCAGTGCTCTTTCGATGGGGTGAAATCTGCCTGGAACGCCCGGTTTGCCACCATGCGGTAAGCGTCCAGATTTCCGAAATAAAAGCGTCGGCGTTCTTCGTTTCCGATACGGTTGGAGCCTACGCCAAAAGACGGGTCCGCATAGAGCCAGCCTGGTCCGTCAATGTAGAAGCGTGCCCAGTCGTGACAGCCGCAGAAATCCGGCTTTGCACAAAGTCCGCTCTGCCAGCAGGCAGGGATTTCGGCACATCTGCACAGGGTAATGAATAAGAGGGCAAAAACGCCGCAGTCCCCTGTATAATTTCTTGCGCAGGTCTCCGATATGTTTTCCAGTACAAAAGTGTTTATGTGCATAATTATAGATTTTGCGGGGGAAATTGTCAACAAAACTTTTAAGAGATTCCACGGGTTCTTATATGGAAGAGAAAATAAGTGTGAAGGATATAAAAATATAGCAGAAAAAAATTGCCTGTGATATAATGAAACGACAGATGAAACCGGAAAAAACGGTGGTAATCCCAGGCATAAACAGAAAAGAGGATGAGAATAAATGGGTTATAGCTTTGACAGCAGGATTCGATACAGTGAGATTGGGGAAAATGGATGCCTGACACTTCCGGGAGTTCTGAACTATTTTCAGGATTGCTGTACGTTTCATTCGGAGTCCATTGGACAGGGAATGGAAGTTGTAAAAAAAAGAGAGCGGGCGTGGGTTTTGTCCGCATGGCAGGTGATCGTAAATCGCTTTCCCGGTCTGGGAGAACCTGTTACTGTAACGACAGCGCCTTATGAATTTCGAAGTTTTATGGGAAAGCGTAATTTTACCCTCGAGACAAAAGACGGAGAACGGCTTGCGTATGCAAATTCTTTCTGGACCTATGTGAACCTTTCCACAGGTCTTCCGGAAAAACTGAGCGAAGAAGACACAAGGGGATATGAGTTGTCTCCGAAGCTTGAAATGGATTATGCCCCAAGGAAGATCAGTCTTCCGGAAAACTTTGTTTCCGGGCAGGCTTTTCAGGTACAGAAGCATCATCTGGACACGAACCATCATGTAAATAACTGCCAGTATGTCTGCATGGCAGAAGACTATCTTCCGGAAGGATTTACTTTCCGTCAGATGCGTACAGAATATAAAAAACAGGCAAGATTGGGGGATGTGATCTGTCCTATGGTATCTGTCGGAGAGGAAAGGGTGGCAGTGCTTCTCAACAATGAGGCAGGGGAAGCTTATGCAGCGGCAGAATTTACAAAATAAAAAACGGGAGGTTTTTACAATGGAAAAATTAAAAATGGCTCTTCTCGGAGCAGGAAACATTGCCGGAACAATGGCACAGACGGTAAGTGAACTAAAGGAGGCAGAGGTTGTAGCAGTTGCATCCAGAAATCTGGAGAAAGCAGAGGCTTTTGCAGAAAGATTCGGGATTGCCAGAGCATACGGTTCCTATGAGGAAATGCTTGCAGATCCTGAGGTGCAGCTTGTCTACATTGCGACGCCTCATTCTCACCATTTTAAACATGCAAAAATGAGTCTGGAAGCAGGCAAACATGTTCTCTGTGAGAAAAGCTTTACAGTAAATGCAGATCAGGCAAGGGAGCTTTGCGCTCTGGCAAAGGAAAGAAAGCTTCTGATCACAGAAGCGATCTGGACAAGATATATGCCTGCAAGAGCAGTGATCAACGAGATCATTGAAAGAGGAATGATTGGAGAGGTGACCTCTCTGATGGCAAATCTGAATTATGATGTGATGAAGGCGGAAAGAATCGTGAAACCGGAGCTTGCCGGAGGAGCACTTCTGGATCTGACCGTATATCCCATCAACTTTGCAAGAATGGTCTTTGGGGATACCATGACAGACTGTACAGGAACTGCAGTGTTCCAGGGCGGCGTTGACATTATCGACAGTGTGACTATGACCTTCGAGGGAGGGAAAATGGCTGTCCTTCACAGTAACGCCACAGCAATGTCAGAGAGAAACGGTATGATTTACGGCAAAAACGGATATATTCATGTAGAAAATATCAACAATCCGGAAGCTGTCACCGTATATGACAAGGAATACAGGGAAATCTTCAAACGTACCTTCCAGCCGGAAGAAAGAGGATACAGATTTGAGGTTCTTTCCTGTGTGAAGGCCATCGAGGAAGGAAGGCTGGAATGTCCGGAAATGCCTCACGAGGAGACTGTTAAGGTGATGGAGATCATGGATGGACTTCGCAAATCCTGGGGATATGAGATCCCGCTGATCAGATAAGAAAAATAAGAGCCGTGAAGCTGCGGCAGAATGGAGACGTTATGATAGAATTAGGTAAAAAACAGACGCTGACGGTAGTAAAAACAGTAGATTTCGGTGTATATCTTGCCGAGGACAGGAATGCAGGCGCAGATAAGCGCGTACTTCTTCCCGGAAAACAGGTTCCGGAAGGAACGAAGGAAGGAGATAAGCTGGAGGTCTTTGTTTATAAAGATTCCCAGGACAGGCTGATTTCCACTGTGAAGGAGCCTCTTCTTCAGGTGGGCCAGACGGCTGTCCTGAAGGTTGTACAGGTGACGAAAATCGGAGCATTTCTTGACTGGGGACTGGAGAAAGACCTTCTTCTTCCTTATCATGAACAGACGTTGAAGGTAAGGGAAGGGGAGGACTGCCTGGTTGCCCTTTATGTAGATAAGAGCGGTCGTCTGTGCGCCACAATGAAGGTATATAAATATCTTTCCACAAGGACTCCATATGTGATCGGAGATACCGTGAAAGGGCGTGTGTATGAGATCAGTGATAATTTCGGCGTCTTTGTCGCAGTAGATGATAAATATTCCGCGCTGATTCCGTCAAGAGAGGCAAAGGGAAAATATCGTCCGGGCAAAATTCTGGAGCTTCGCGTTACAGAGGTGAAGGAAGACGGAAAGATGAATGTTTCCGACAGAAAGCCGGCATATCAACAGATTAATGAGGATGCGGAATGTGTATTTGAGGTGATCAATGAATTCGCAGGAGTCCTTCCGTTTGACGATAAGGCATCTCCGGAAGTGATCCAGAGGGAATTCGGTCTTAGCAAAGCCGCTTTTAAAAGGGCAGTAGGTCATCTTTTAAAAGAGGGAAAAATAGAGATCAAAGACCGCAGGATCTATGCGAAGAATTAATGAATTGTTTACATACTGAGAAAGCACACAGATTAAGAGGAGACACGAAATGAATTTTACCCACCTTCATGTCCATACAGAGTACAGTCTGCTGGACGGCTCTAACAAAATTAAAGAATATGTGGCGCGGGTGAAGGAACTTGGCATGGACAGCGCTGCGATCACAGACCATGGGGTTATGTACGGGGTCATTGATTTTTACCGCGCTGCCAGAGAGGCGGGGATCAATCCGATTCTGGGCTGCGAAGTCTATGTGGCGCCGGGATCCCGCTTTGACAAGGAGACGGGAACAGGAGAAAGCCGTTATTATCACCTGGTCCTTCTTGCGGAAAATAATCAGGGTTACGCCAATCTGATGAAAATCGTGTCCAAAGGGTTTGTGGAAGGATTTTACTATAAACCAAGGGTGGATCTGGAGATTCTGGAAAAGTATCACGAGGGAATCATTGCTTTGAGCGCCTGCCTGGCGGGAGAGGTTGCCCGGTATCTTTCCAGGGGAATGTACGAGGAAGGAAAAGCGGCTGCTCTGCGCTATCAGAACATTTTCGGCAAAGGAAACTTCTTTCTGGAATTGCAGGACCACGGTATTCCGGAACAGCAGACGGTAAATCAGCAGCTTCTTCGTATGCATCAGGAAACGGGAATCGACCTGGTGGCTACGAACGATGTGCATTATACAACTGCCGAAGACGCAGACCCTCACGACATTCTTCTCTGTCTACAGACCGGCAAAAAGCTGGCGGACGAGGACAGAATGCGTTATGAGGGCGGCCAGTATTATGTGAAATCACCCCGGGAAATGGAAGGGCTTTTTCCTTATGCCCTTGAGGCTCTGGAAAATACACACAGGATTGCACAGCGATGCCATGTGGAGATTGAATTCGGCGTAACCAAGCTTCCCAAATATGATGTTCCCCGGGGATATACCTCCTGGGAATACTTGAATAAGCTCTGTTTCGACGGACTTGAGGAAAGATATGATTCTGTGACAGACGCTCTGAAGGAACGCCTGACCTATGAGCTGACAACGATCAAAAACATGGGTTATGTGGATTATTTCCTTATTGTCTGGGATTTCATCAAATACGCCCGGGATAACGGAATTATGGTAGGACCGGGACGAGGCTCCGCAGCGGGAAGCCTGGTAGCCTATACACTGGGGATCACCCAGCTTGATCCTATTAAATACGATCTGCTGTTTGAGCGTTTCCTGAATCCGGAGCGAGTTTCCATGCCTGATATTGATGTGGATTTCTGCTTTGAACGGCGTCAGGAGGTTATTGACTACGTCAGGAGGAAATACGGAAACGACTGTGTGGTTCAGATCGTAACCTTCGGTACTCTGGCTGCCCGCGGTGTGATCCGGGATGTGGGGCGTGTTCTTGATATGCCCTATGCCCAGGTGGATACCATTGCAAAAATGATCCCTCAGGAACTTAATATCACCATTGACAAAGCGCTGACAATGAATCCGGAGCTTCGCAAGGCTTATGAGGAACAGGAGGATGTCCGCTATCTCATAGACAATGCGAAACGTCTGGAAGGACTGCCGAGGCATACTTCCATGCATGCGGCAGGAGTAGTCATCAGCCAGAAAGACGTATCGGAATACGTACCCCTTTCCAGAGCCTCCGACGGCTCCATCGTAACGCAGTTCACCATGACTACGCTGGAGGAACTGGGACTTCTGAAAATGGACTTTCTGGGACTTCGTACCCTTACTGTGATCCGGGATGCCGTAAATCTGATCAGAAAAGATTACGGTGTGGAATTAAATATGCAGAAGCTCGATTATGCGGACAAAAAAGTGCTGGATTCTCTTGGAACGGGAAAGACAGACGGTGTGTTCCAGCTTGAAAGCGCCGGAATGAAGAATTTCATGAAGGAGCTGAAGCCTCAGAATTTCGAGGATATCATTGCCGGAATCTCTCTGTACCGTCCGGGACCGATGGACTTCATTCCCCAGTATATCCGGGGAAAAAACCGTCCCGATACCATTCGGTATGACTGCCCTCAGCTTGAGCCGATCCTGACTCCGACTTACGGATGTATTGTTTATCAGGAGCAGGTTATGCAGATCGTCCGGAATCTGGCGGGGTATACCCTGGGACGAAGCGATCTGGTACGCCGTGCCATGTCCAAGAAGAAAGCTTCCGTTATGGAAAAAGAGCGCCAGAACTTCGTTTACGGTAATGAAGAGGAAGGCGTTCCGGGCTGTATTGCAAATGGGATTTCAGAGCAGACAGCCAATAAGATTTATGACGATATGACAGATTTCGCGAAATATGCGTTTAACAAATCCCACGCGGCTGCCTATGCCCTTGTGGCATATCAGACTGCATTTCTGAAATATTATTATCCGGTACAGTTTATGGCTGCGCTGATGACATCCGTAATAGAAATGCCCAACAAGGTGGCGGAATATATCCTTGTCTGCCGCCAGATGGGAATTAAGATCCTGCCTCCGGATATCAATGTGGGAACATATGGATTTTCTACAGATAACGGCGCCATCCGTTACGGTCTGTCTGCGATTAAGAGCGTGGGACGCCCCGTCATCGAGGCTCTGGTAAGGGAGCGCGGAGAAAACGGTGAATACCGTTCCCTGAAGGACTTCATTGAGCGCAATATTGACCAGATCAATAAAAGAGCCATTGAAAACTTTATCAAAGCAGGAGCCCTCGACTGTCTGGAAGGAAACCGCCATCAGAAGATGATTGTTTTTTCCCAGATCACGGACAGCGTGAACCAGGAGAAAAAGCATACAATGGCAGGACAGCTCAGCCTTTTTGACATTGTAAGTGAAGAGGATAAAAAAGACTTTGAGATCCGAATGCCCAATGTGCCGGAATTTGACAAGGAGCAGATCCTTTCCTACGAAAAAGAAGTTCTGGGGATTTATTTAAGCGGTCATCCCCTGGAAAAATATCGGGCAATGATGGATAAGATAATATCTGCCAGAACCACAGATTTTCAGCCGGATGAGGAGACAGGACTTCCAAGGGTGACAGACGGACAGAAGGTGATCATAGGCGGAATGATCACGGATAAAACCATTAAATATACAAAGAATAATAAGGTTATGGCGTTCCTTACCGTGGAGGACCTTGTGGGAACAGTGGAGGTCGTTGTTTTTCCCAGGGACTTCGAAAAAAATCAGAGTATGCTGGATGAGGATAACCGTGTATTTCTCCAGGGAAGAGTTTCGGCAGAGGATGATAAAGCAAGCAAGCTGATCCTGGAAAAAATGCGGAAATTCGACGATGTTCCCCGTGAATTATGGATACAGTTTGCAAATAAAGAGGAATACAGCCGGAAAGAACAGGAGCTTTTTCAGGATCTCCTGCAGTCTCCGGGAAACAGCAGTGTGGTGATTTTCCTGAGAGATGTGAAAGCCATGAAGAAACTGCCGATGAGCTTTCAGGTGAGTCTTGAAGATTCCTGGATTGCTTACATGAGTGAAAAATATGGGGAATCCAATGTTAAAATTGTGGAAAGAGTATTGAAAAACCTATGAAAATGCTATAAACTATATGCGAATATGTGTATAGTGGTAACTGTTTGCAGTATTTTGCCGCAAACGGTAACGTATAGTTAGTTTCGTATAAGATGGAGGAAATTATTATGGCTGATAACAAGATTAAGACCATTGGTGTACTTACCAGCGGTGGAGACGCACCGGGAATGAACGCTGCGATCCGTGCAGTAGTCAGACGAGGATTGAGCAGCGGTCTTAATGTAAAAGGAATACTGAAAGGCTACAACGGCTTATTAAATGAAGAAATCATTGATATGACTGCCAAAGATGTTTCTGACACAATTGAACGAGGCGGTACAGTTCTTTATACTGCCCGCTGTGCAGAGTTCCGTACAGAAGACGGACAGAAACGCGGCGCTGAGATCTGTAAAAAACACGGCATTGACGGTCTGGTTGTTATCGGCGGCGACGGTTCCTTTGCAGGAGCGCAGAAGCTGGCGAACCTGGGTATTAACACCATCGGTGTTCCGGGAACCATCGACCTTGATATTGCATGTACAGAATATACCATCGGTTTTGATACCGCTGTAAATACAGCGATGGAAGCAATCGACAAGGTTCGTGATACATCCACATCCCATGAGCGATGCAGTATTATCGAGGTTATGGGACGTCATGCAGGTTATCTTGCCCTGTGGTGCGGTATTGCCAACGGAGCAGAGGATATCCTGATTCCTGAGAAATATGAATACGATGAGCAGAAGCTGATCAATAACATCATCGAGAGCCGTAAAAAAGGCAAGAAACATCACATCATTATCAATGCGGAGGGTATCGGCCATTCTGAAGCTATGGCGAAACGTCTGGAAGCCGCAACAGGTATCGAGACACGAGCTACAATCCTCGGACACATGCAGCGAGGCGGAAGCCCTACATGTAAAGACCGTGTATATGCATCTATGATGGGTGCAATGGCTGTAGATCTTCTTGTTGCAGGAAAGACCTGCCGCGTAGTTGGATACCGTCACGGTGAATTCGTGGATTTCGATATCAACGAAGCACTTGCAATGAAGAAAAACGTTTCTGATTATATGTGGGAGGTTTGCAATTCCCTTTCCCATAATTACAATAAAAATACAAAATAATGAAATTAAAAAAGCAGTTAAAACACAGACTGCATGAACTGAATACTGCTCAGATAATTGCCCTCGGTTTTGCGGGGGTGATTTTCGTAGGAGGACTGATTTTGTGGTTGCCGTTCTGCGCTGCACCGGGACAGGCAACGTCTTTTTCGGATGCAATGTTTACGGCAGCCACAAGTGTCTGTGTGACAGGTCTTGTCACAGTGACTACAGCCACCCACTGGAGTATGGCAGGTAAAGCGGTCATCCTTCTCCTGATTCAGATAGGAGGAATCGGACTGATCGCCCTTGCAAGTATCATCTTTGTCGGCCTGCGTAAAAAAATATCACTGAGAAACCGCCGTATGATCCAGGAGTCCTACAATCTGGATAAAATGAGCGGGATGGTAAATGTAGTAAGAAAGGTGATTGTCTGTGTGCTTGGTGCGGAAGCCATAGGGGCAGTTTTATATTCCTTTTGTTTCATTCCGGAATTCGGTGTGGCAGGAGGGATATGGAGATCTGTATTTACATCGGTATCTGCATTCTGCAACGCGGGAATCGACCTTTTCGGAGACAACAGTCTTGCGGGATATGTGGAAAATCCCCTTGTGAATTTTACCACAATGGGACTGATCATTATGGCAGGACTGGGCTTCACGGTATGGTGGGATATCTGGGGCGGTCTTCGTAAGATTTTTAAACGGGAAATGCCGGCTGGAAGACTGTACAAAAATCTCCGGCTCCACAGTAAGATCGTTCTTACCATGACTGGAATTCTTGTGGCAGGAGGCGCTCTTCTGATCCTTCTGTTTGATTTTAACAATCCGGAAAGCCTTGGAAAGCTTCCCTTTGGGTCGAAGGTCATGGCAGCGCTGTTTCAGTCTGTAACCACGAGAACGGCGGGATTTTTCACCATAGCACAGGATAAATTTTCCAGCGCATCTGTGCTGCTGTGCCTGTTTCTCATGTTTGTAGGCGGTTCCCCCATGGGAACGGCAGGCGGTGTGAAAACCACCTCACTGGCAGTCCTTGTTCTCAGCCTGAAGGCGAATCTGCTGGGAAAAAAGGATGTGGAGGTATATAACAGGAGAGTGAGGGAAAGCTATCTGCGTTCTGCGGTAGTGGTCGTGTGTATGGGCTTTACTGTCTTGATTGTGATGACGGTTCTTCTGTGCGTGGCTATGCCCGGAGTTCCTTTGATTGATGTGCTGTACGAAATGACATCTGCAATTGCGACAGTAGGACTTTCCAGAGGGCTTACGCCCGATTTGAACACAGTGGGGAAATGGATCGTTATCCTCACCATGTATCTGGGAAGGATCGGCCCGCTGACCCTGGGAGCGGCAGTTGTTGTTCGGGCACAGAAGCGTCCGGATAATTCACATCTGGCAGAAGAAGACGTTATGATAGGATAGAGTCAGGAGGGCGGTCCAGGAAAACCCGCTTTCCTGCAGGAGGAAGAATATGAAAGACAAGTCATACGCAGTCATTGGACTTGGACAGTTCGGTATGACCCTTGCGCTCACTCTGGCAGAGGCGAACTGCGATGTACTGGTAATTGACGACACAGAAGAAAATATCCAGGACATTGCGGAAAAAGTCACCTATGCTGTCAAGGCAGACGTAAGGGAACCCGGGGCGCTGAAAGCCCTTGGCGTACAGAATGTAGATGTGGTCGTTGTGGCAGTGGCGGAGAACATGGAGGCAAGTATTACAGCCACCATGCAGGCGAAGGAGCTTGGCGTTCCTTTTGTTATGGCCAAGGCGATGAACTCTCTTCACGGAAGGATCCTCAGTAAGATAGGAGCAGACCGGGTGATTTATCCGGAACAGTCCATGGGAATCCGCGTGGCAAAGAATCTTTTGTCCAGCGGTTTTGTGGATCTGTTTGAGCTTTCCTCTGATTTCAGTATGGCGGAATTTCTGATTCCGGAGGAATGGGTAGGAAAGCGTCTGGCAGATTTAAAGATCCGTGAGAAATACAATATCAATCTGATCGGTATGAAGTATGGAGACGAGGTCAATATCAATCTGAAACCGGATGTGGTGTTCCAGCCTGGCTGTACAGTGATTGCAATAGGAAAAAATAAGGATCTGAATAGAGTTTCCGAAAAATGAGGATAAATATATATGATTACCAGTGTAAATAACGGACAGGTAAAAAATATCATACAGCTCAATCAGAAAACAAAAGCCCGCAGAGAACAAGGGCTTTTTGTTGCAGAAGGGCGTAAAATGTTTGGGGAGGCTCCCAGAGACTGGATTGTCAAAGTCTATGTCTCCGAAGCCCTTTCAGGGGATGAGGAGCTGATGAAAGAAGTGGACGCTCTGCCTCATGAAATCGTGGAGGATCATGTGTTCCGCCAGATGAGCGATACCCAGACCCCCCAGGGAATCCTGACGGTACTGAAAAAACCTGTTTATACGATGGAAGATATTCTGAAAGGCGAGAATCCCCTTCTCATGGTACTTGAGGATCTTCAGGATCCCGGAAATGCAGGAACCATTTTAAGAACCGGAGAGGGAGCAGGAGTCAGCGGAGTCATATTGACAAAAACCTGTGTGGATATCACCAATCCGAAAGTAATTCGTTCCACAATGGGGTCAATTTACAGAATGCCTTTTCTATATGTGGAAAATGTGTTATCATTGAAACAGCAACTTGCAGAAAAAAATGTCCGTACATTTGCGGCACACTTAAAGGGAAAAAATTCTTATGACAAAGAATCCTACACAGGTGGAACTGCCTTCTTTATCGGGAATGAAGGTAAGGGTCTTACCGGGGAAGCTGCCGACGCAGCAGACTGTCTGATAAGAATTCCCATGTGCGGACAGGTAGAATCACTCAATGCCGCTATGGCAGCGGGGATTCTCATGTATGAGGCAGCGCGGCAGCGCCGCCTATGACCCGGAAAGGGGGAGTTTCATGGAAATGAATCCTATGATCTGGCTTGGACTGCTGGCTGTACTTCTTATAGTCGAAGCAGTTACAGCAGGGCTTACGACGATCTGGTTTGCAGGCGGCGCTCTGATAGCGGCGATCGCAGCCTGGATGGGCGCAGGCGTACTGGCACAGATTGTGCTGTTTCTGGCAGTTTCCGGTGTGCTTCTTGTCTTTACCAGACCATTGGCTGTGAAATATCTGAATAAAGACAAAGTTGCCACCAACGCAAACAGCCTGATCGGAAAAAAAGCGGTCGTCACCATAGACATCGATAACCTTGCCCAGACAGGACAGGTTCTTATCAATGATGTTGAGTGGACGGCAAGGACCTCTGACGACAGTCAGAAGATTTCGAAGGGCGCCGTAGTGGAAATCAAGGAGATCCGCGGCGTGAAGCTTATTGTGGAAAAGAAAAAGGAGGCTTAGTTATGGGTGGAGCAATATTTTTGATCGTTCTTGTAGTTTTGGCATTATGGATCGTGGCATCCTGTATCCGTATTGTGCCGCAGGCATATGCGATTGTTCTGGAACGTCTTGGAGCATATCAGGCTACCTGGGGAACAGGTATCCACTTCAAACTGCCGTTTATAGAGCGTGTTGCAAGAAAAGTAAACTTAAAAGAACAGGTTGTGGATTTTCCGCCGCAGCCCGTTATTACGAAAGATAATGTAACCATGCAGATTGACACGGTTGTATACTTCCAGATCACAGACCCGAAGCTCTATGCATACGGTGTGGAGAATCCCATTATGGCCATTGAAAATCTGTCAGCGACTACGCTGCGAAACATCATCGGCGATATGGAGCTGGATGAGACTCTGACTTCCCGTGAGACGATCAATACAAGAATGCGGGCTTCCCTTGACGAAGCCACAGACCCCTGGGGAATCAAGGTAAACCGTGTGGAATTAAAGAATATTATCCCTCCGGCTGCCATTCAGGAAGCAATGGAGAAACAGATGAAAGCAGAGCGTGAAAGACGAGAAGCCATTCTGAAAGCAGAAGGTGAGAAGAAATCTACCATTCTTGTGGCAGAAGGTAAAAAAGAATCTGCAATTCTTGATGCGGAAGCTGAGAAGCAGGCAGCCATTCTTCGTGCGGAAGCCCAGAAGGAGCGTATGATCAAAGAAGCGGAAGGTCAGGCTGAGGCGGTTCTGAAAGTACAGAGTGCAACAGCGGAAGGTCTTCGCATGATCAAGGAGGCCGGCGCAGACGATGCAGTTCTTACTTTAAAGAGTCTGGAAGCTTTTGCAAAGGCTGCAGACGGAAAGGCCACCAAGATCATCATTCCGTCGGATATTCAGGGAATTGCAGGACTTGCGGCATCCTTGAAAGAGGTAATGGTGGACAAAAAGACAGAATAAATTTTGACAGAACGAGGAGAGAAGAATTATGGATTTAAAAGGACGCAATTTTTTGACACTGAAAGACTACACACCGGAAGAAATTCTGTACCTCATCGATCTGGCGGCAGAGTTAAAGGCGAAGAAAAAAGCCGGCGAGCTTCACGAATATTATAAGGGCAAAAATATTGCCCTTATCTTCGAAAAAACAAGTACGAGAACGAGATGTGCCTTCGAAGTGGCTGCACACGATCTCGGCATGGGAAGCACCTATCTGGATCCAACAGGATCTCAGATCGGAAAGAAAGAGAGCATTGCAGATACGGCCCGTGTTCTTGGCAGAATGTATGACGGAATCGAATACCGCGGTTTTGAACAGGAAATCGTGGAAGAGCTTGCAAAGAACGCAGGAGTTCCGGTATGGAATGGTCTGACCAACGAATATCATCCCACACAGATGCTGGCAGATATGCTGACGATCCGTGAGAACTTCGGAGAGCTGAAGGGAATCAAACTGGTGTATATGGGAGACGCCCGATACAATATGGGAAATTCTCTGATGATCGCCTGTGCGAAGCTGGGTATGAATTTCGTTGCCTGTACAACAAAGAAGTATTTCCCGAATGCAGAGCTTGTAGCACAGTGCGAGGAATGGGCGAAGGCTTCAGGCGGAAGCATCACTCTCACAGAAGATGTAGAAAAGGGAACAAAGGATGCGGACGTTATCTACACAGACGTATGGGTATCCATGGGAGAGCCTGACGAAGTGTGGGAAGAAAGAATCCGTGAACTCACTCCTTATAAAGTAACCGGAAAGGTGATGGAAAACGCAGGTGAGAAGGCGATTTTCCTCCACTGCCTGCCTGCCTTCCACGATCTGAAGACAAAAATCGGCAAAGAAATGGGAGAAAGATTCCAGCTTACAGATATGGAAGTTACAGACGAGGTGTTTGAATCAGCACAGTCCAAGGTGTTTGATGAGGCAGAGAACCGTATGCACACCATTAAGGCTGTTATGGTTGCAACCTTAGGCGAGCCGGAGAAATAAGATGCTTTATAATAAAGAAACAATTACACAGGCAATACATACGAAATGGGCGGGTAAAACCGTCCATTTTCTGAAAGAAACAGATTCTACCAATACCTGGGCAAAAGCCCTTGCACGGGAGGGAGCACCCCATGGAACTCTGGCAGTCACAGAGTTTCAGTCTGCCGGAAGGGGAAGGTTTGACCGCAGGTGGACGGCTCCAGAGGGAAGCTCTGTTATGATGTCCCTGGTGCTGCGCCCCGGGTTCAGTCCTCTGTATGCGTCCATGCTCACTCTTGTCATGGGGCTTTCTGTGGCACAGGCGACTGAGAAGCTGGGATTTTTTCCTGCGATTAAATGGCCCAATGACATTGTTCTTTCCCGGAAAAAAATCTGTGGTATCCTCACGGAAATGAGCGCGGATGTGGATAAGATCCATTTTGTAGTCGTTGGCGTGGGGATAAATGTGAATACAGAGAGCTTTCCTGAAGAGGTGGCAGATAAGGCAACCTCTTTTTATGCAGAAAGCGGAAAGAAATATGACAGAAACCAGGTTGTGGCTGCTGTGATGGAAGCCTTTGAGAAAAATTATGAAAGATTTGAAAAAACCTGTGATCTCACAGAACTTGAGGATGAATATGAAAGACTTCTGGCAAACCTGAATCAGCCTGTTCGGGTTCTGGATTCCCGGGCGCCCTATGAAGGAATCTGCAGGGGAATCTCAAAGACAGGAGAGCTTCTGGTGGAAACGGAAGACGGGGATGTAAAAGAGGTAGGCGCAGGAGAAGTGTCGGTAAGAGGGCTGTACAGCTATGTCTGAGGAAAAACAGCGAAGCCTGTCTGAAATCCAGGCAGAAAACAGATTTTGACAACAAGGAGAATATTATGTATCAGGATAAGATTGTGCTCTGCGGAGCAAGCGCTTATGAGCAGAAATATTATTTTAACCAGGATTTCAATTCCCTTCCTGACCACGTGAAAAAAGAGCTGCAGATTATGTGTGTTCTTTTTACAGAGGAGATCGGTGGAATCCTTACACTGGAATTTGAGGATGACGGTACACTGGAGTTTAAGACAGAGGCGCTTGAGGCAGACGCCCGTTTCGATGAAATCGGAAGCGCGCTGAAGATCAAACAGCTTCAGACAGAAAAGAAAGAGCTTCTGGAATCTCTGGAAATGTACTATAAAGTATTTTTCCTTGGAGAGATTACAGAGGATGATCTGAAGAAAACGCCGGGCAGTGAGGAATAAACCATGCAGATGCAGTGGAAAATCGGAAACGTACAGATAGAAAATCCATTTGTTCTTGCGCCTATGGCAGGGGTCACAGATCTTCCCTTCCGTACACTTTGCAAGGAGCAGGGAGCAGGGCTTATCTGTATGGAAATGGTAAGCGCAAAGGCAGTTTCTTTTCATAACAAAAATACAGAGGCTCTGATGGAAATCGACCCGTCGGAGCATCCGGTGTCTCTGCAGCTTTTCGGCAGCGAACCGGATCTCATGGCTGAGGTGGCTAAGAGTATAGAGGACAGGCCCTTTGATATTCTGGATATTAACATGGGATGCCCTGTGCCTAAGGTAGTCAATAACGGGGAAGGCTCCGCCCTCTTAAAAAATCCGGATTTAATCGTGGAGATTGTAAAAAAAATATCGTCTGCTATAAAGAAACCTTTGACAGTGAAGGTTCGGATCGGGTTCGAAAAAGAACCGGTGGATATTGTGGAAATTGCAAAAAGAGTGGAGGATGCGGGAGCTGCGGCGATTGCAGTTCATGGAAGAACAAGACAGCAGTATTATTCAGGAACTGCTGACTGGGATGCCATCCGTCGGGTAAAGGAGGCAGTGACTATTCCTGTTATCGGAAACGGGGATGTGGATTCTCCGCAAAAAGCAGAGGCTTTGATAAAAGAGACAGGCTGTGACGCAGTGATGATCGGCAGGGCGGTCAGGGGGAATCCCTGGATTTTCCGGGAGATGAATCATTATTTCAAGACCGGTGAGCTTCTTCCCCGTCCTTCTGTGGAGGAGGTACGGGAAATGATCCTTCGTCACGCAAGAGCTCAGATTGCAGTGAAAGGCGAGTTTACGGGAATTCGGGAAATGCGCAAACATGTAGCGTGGTATACGGCAGGAATGCGCCACAGTGCAGGACTTCGCAGGGAATCCAATACCATAGCGGATTATGGAGAGTTAGAGAAGCTGTTGGAGAGAATGGAATAGGGTATTGTCTGTCAGGGGGAAGATATGAATGAAAACTCTGAAAAATTCAAAAAGCTTTATCAGGAAGAACTGAAGCAGTTTGTTTTGCCTGAAAGGCTTCGGGGACAGTATGAGACTGTGAAATGCCTGAAAAGTGCAGAAGAGTCATGGACAGTTCTGGTCCGCCAGCAGCTCACAGGCATCCTCTGCGTTGTAAAGAAAGGCAGCGGCATATACGGAGAATTGCTGAAAAGAGAATATGAGGTCCTGAAGGAACTGGACCGGACAGGGCTTCGGGGGATTCCGAAGCCTTATTGCTTTTTGGAGGAAAAAGAAAACCGGTATTTTATGCGGGAGTATGTGGAAGGAAAGTCTCTTTACGAGATTGCACAGGAAAGAGACTTTCCTGTAAAAGAGCTTCGCAGAATTGGCGTGGAGCTCTGCGAGATCGTAGGGCAGATGCACAAACTGGAGATTCCCATGCTGCACAGAGATATTAAACCGGAAAATGTTGTTCTTAGGGAAAGCGGAAGATGCGTTCTGGTAGATTTCGGAACTGCCCGTTACTACAGGAAGGATGAGGCGCGGGATACTCTGATACTGGGAACTGCGGGAACTGCGGCTCCGGAGCAATATGGATACGCACAGACAGATGTGCGCACAGATGTGTATGCAATAGGACGGACCTTATGTTATCTGTTCACGGGCTCCTATACTCTGGAAGGGCTGAAAGGCTTTGGCAAAAATTGGAGATTTTGCAGGATATTGAAAAAAGCCTCCTCCTTTGATCCGGAAAAAAGATATGATAGTGTGGACAAAATGAAAAAAGCCCTCCAGAGCTGTGGAAAACATCCCTGTTCAGGGCGAACAGGTGCAGTTACTTTTCTGATTGCTCTGGGAGCTGGGATCTGGATTGGCGGATATGGCGGGAAAGCCGCGGAAAGGATCTTTGAAACAGAAAGAACGCCGGAGGAAGAAAGTCAAACTGCACAGAAAATTGTATTTCAGGAGCCATTGGTGGAAGCTGCAGTGCGCCGGAGTCTGGGAGTTTCAGAAGAAACAGTTCTTACAGAGGAAATGCTGGAAAAGGTTACCTTGCTTCAGATTGTAGGGAACCGTATTCTGGAACCGGCGGACCAGGTGGAAGTAAGAAACGGACTTTATGTAAACGAAGAATTACAGGATGAGTACGAAAGGGGAAGTATAACAGATCTGGCAGATCTGATGTACCTGAAGAATCTGAAAACACTGGTTCTGTGCAGACAGAAACTGCAAAAGGCATCCTATTTGGAAAACCTGCCTCTGGAGAGGCTGTATCTTTATGATAACGATATAACAGATTTCTCTCCTCTAGGCGGACAGGTCAGGCTTCGGGAGCTGGCTGTGGGAAAAAATCCCTGTACAGATCTGAGCGCTTTGGGGGAATGTATCCGTCTGGAAAATCTCAATCTGGATAACATGGAAATAAAGAATCTGGATTTTATGAAAGTTCTGGATTTAGAAAAACTCTCCCTGTTGGAAACAAGAATCGCAGAAGGGGGAATTGAAAAGCTTTCCTCCCAGGAGAATTTACAGGAACTGAGAAAGAACAATCTGAAAAAAGAAGATATTGTAACTCTGAAACAGTTAAAAAGGCTGCATCGTCTCTTATGTTATTCGGGCTATGAAATGGAAAATCTGGAGGGGCTGGAAGGAATGGACAGCCTGGATTTTCTTGTGCTCATGAGAGGACTGAAATCACTGGACGGAATCGGGAAGCTGCCTTCTTTGAAATACCTTCATATTCAGGGAAGCGAGGTAGCCGATCTTGCTCCGATTACCGGGGCTCCCGGTCTTTTGCATCTGGGAATCCAGAATCTGCCCATAGAGGATTATGCTCCTGTGGCATACCATCCGGCGCTGGAAGAAGTTTTCTGCGATAGCCGTCAGGTGAAAGAAATACAAAAAGAGAATCCGGAAACAAAACTGGTTTTTTCCGTGGCGAACGAATAAAAGAGCGGGAAAAGCTATACCATAAAAATCCAAAAGGGACAAAATTGTCCCGTTTAAAAAAGGGGGATATGATATACTGAATATATCATATCCCCTTTTTTACTGGAAGGATATCCTTTGAAGAGAGGAGTCAGAGAAGATGAGAGATACGGACGAAATTTTGGGAATGATTAAAAAAGAGGGACTCGATTTCTTCTTAAATAAAGGAAAATATAAAATCAATGTTGGTATTTATCTGGAGCATTTAATGGAGGAGCGGGGAGTCAGCAGAAAAGATGTCGTGTATAAGCTGAATCTGGAAGAATCTTATGGAAGGAAGCTGTTTGGCGGACAGCGGACACCGACAAGAAAGTTTTTGATTCAGTGTGGAATTCTTTTGGGGCTGAGTCTGGAGGAAATGCAGAAGCTGCTGGACGTAGGCGGAAAGGCAAGGCTTTATCCCAGAGTACGGTATGATGCTGCGATCATTTATGGAATTGAGAAAAAAATGACATTGGAGGAAATGAACAGTTTCATGGAGGAAATTGGGGAAGAGCCAATTTTGTAATAAAAAAACGAAGGGAATCACCAACGAAGGTTGGAAATGATACAGGGGTATTCCCGGAATGGGCAATGCAAAAAAAATACATTTAAGGAGGTATATCTATGAGAAAGAAAGGACTTGCATTATTTCTGGCGGCCATAATGACAATGAGCGGCATGATACAGGTATCGGCTGTATATGGAGCAGAATTTACAGATGCAGTGTCTGCAGATTTTGATTCCGGTACAGAGGAGAGAGAAGATGAGAGCTATGCGGAAGATGCTTTTCTGTCCGAAGAGAGCTTCGCAGAAGAAGCAGTGGAATTTGCAGATGAAGAGGCGCCGGAAGCGATGACTGCAGAGGAACATCGGGCTCACTATGAAGGCGGCTATATTACCAGAGAACAGTTTGACAACTGGGCAGAGACAGGGGAAGAACCTGAGGACTGGGTACAGGTCGGTTTTTATGAAGAACTGGTGACTCCTGACGAACTCTTCTCAAAGATGAAAGAAGAGGGGATAGAGAATACAGGATATCTCATGATTTCTGTTGCAGAACCCGCAGAAGGCTTTGCTGATCTGACAGCGCCGGAAGGAACTGTACTTGCTCTTGCAGGAGGCGCAGGACATAATATTCAGAGTATCAGGGCAGACGCTGGTGTGACAGTACGCGGAAATATCAATACACCGGGAAGCCTGAAGCTTGCAGAGGGAACTTCTGTAAGGTTGATCGATGTAGATTCAAACGGAATCATAGAGGGAACCGGAAGAAATACTCTGGAGGTTAAAAACTGGGTACGTCTTGGCGGAATCCAGGGAATTGATAAATTTATTTATAATACGGACCATATTGAGGTAAGAGGACTTGCGGAATTTCGTGAGATTGAAAACCATACAGGTCATGGAATGGGAGTTTTTGTAGAAGGATATAGTGAGAATAAAATTCCGGTTTTTTATGACAAGTTTGATTTCGGAACGGAGTCCGATGAAGAAGGAAACACCTGGCCGGCAGGAATATGGATTCAGTATGTGGAAGAATTTGATGTTCCGGAAGGCGCTGAGTGGAGTTATATTAAACTGGAAGAAGGAAGCCGCGGTATAAGATTTGCAGATTCTCTTTCCGAAAAAGATGTCTTTGAGATGCGAAGCAGAATCGATGTTTCCGATGGGCCGGTGAACATGGACGGAACGGTTTTTTACCCGGGAGAACAGGGGGAAAACGTTTTTGACATAGAACTTATTAAAGAGACAGAGGGAATGTCTGCGGAACTGATTTTTAACAATTGGGGAATGAATGATATTCCGGATTCTTGCACAGACTGGATTGCTTCTGCAGGAACTGCGGCAGAGGCGTTGAGGTATGTAAGCCTTGCAGAGAAATATCAAAATGGTCAGGGATATTATAAAATTAATCTTCCATGGGATGGGAAGATTACAGAACTGAGCGTGCCTGCTGATGTAAAGGGAATTATCTTTGACATCAAGGGAGATTACAACGAGGCGACAGATGAATGGACGGCACATCCGTCACAGGTATCGAAGATTGTTGTTCCGGAAGGAAAGATTGCAAAGATCATGGGTATCTGCAATACCACAGAGAAATTAAGTGTCTCGGGAAAAGGGGATGCTGCCTTTATTGACTGCCGTTTTTCACAGCCGGTAAACGCAGATACTATAATCTCCATAAGAAGTACGTTTAAAAATCTGGTATGTGAAAAACTTCTGGCAAGCCAGCTTACGATCATTACAGACTGGCTTAAAGCCGGAGTTATAGAATCAGATGCAGTAGAGATGTTGGTAAAATCAGGAGCTGTTCTTGATATTGATACGATAAGTAAACATGCAGGAGACGGCCCGATTAATTTCTGGCTGGAAACAAGAGAAGGAAAGATTCCGACTGTTCATTTCACAGGTGAAATGAAATACGAGAAAGAAGAGTATCCGGAGGGGGCAGCGCTCTGGCAGATTCAGTATTATGACAGTAAGAGGGCAGAAGCGGCAGGAGCTCCTTTCATGGGAGACTGTTTCGATATCAATTATGATTTTTGGGGCGGAGAAACAGGTCCGTGGAATTTTATGGCTAAGATGGAAGATGTGAAATCCACTCTTCTGACAATAAGTAAAGGCGCGGCAGATACAGACTGGAACGTAGTAGGTTTTTACTTTGAAGACGGAAATTTGAGAATGCCGAAAAAGATAGCGGCAGAAGGAAAGTGTAATCTGGTAACTTTTGAAACAGGAGAGGAAACTCCGGTATATGTTGAAGTCGGAAATATCCTTAAATCCATTGCAGATGCAGAGATTTCCTCCATCAAAACTCAGATTTATCAGGGAAAAGCGGTAACGCCGTCTGTAAAAGTGACTTATAAAGGAACTGTTTTAAAGAAAGACACAGATTACACAGTAACTTACAAAAATAATACAAAAGCCGGTAAAACTGCGACAGTTATTATCAAGGGAAAAGGTAACTATACAGGAACGATCAGTAAGAACTTTAAGATAAGTGCGATTCCGGCAAAGAATAAAAGAGCTGCAATAGGAAACCTGAAATATAAAGTGACGAAATCCCATTATAAATCAGGTGAAGTAAGTGTGTACGGCGTTTTAAAGAAGACGGGAACCGGATTGTCCATTCCATCTTCCGTAAAGATCGCAGGCTATACTTTTAAAGTTACAAGAGTGGAATCCAACGCATTTAAGGGCTGGACGAAGCTGAAAAAAGCAACCATTGGTTCTTCGGTGAAATCCATTGGTCAGAACGCATTTTACGGCTGTAAAGCGTTGTCCGGTATTCAGATAAAATCATCGGTGCTGAAAACTGTTGAAAAGAATGCATTCAAGGATATTTATAAAAAGGCGGTTATCAAGGTTCCGTCCAGACAGCTGAAAGCATATCAGAAGCTTCTGAAAGGAAAAGGACAGAGCAGTTCAGTAAAGATTACGAAGTAAAAATACGACAGTTTCCCTTCCATAAAAATAATAAAAAAGCAGTCCCGAAAAGCCCTGTACTTTTCGGGACTGCTTTGTTTGCAAAGCTTGACAAGAAGGGCTGTTTTCGGTATAATACTGGAATTGTGAATATCCTAGAATAAGTCTACCCTTTTTTAGGTAAGATGTACTGGGAAACACATGAACCGAAGAGAATACTTCCGGCGGAGTTGCCGGTTGGTAAATGTAATTTTATAAACCTCGGGTTTGAAAGGGAGTAAGGTAAGATGGAAGCAAAGAAAAACTTACTGACTTATGCAGGTCTTAAAAAACTGGAAGACGAGCTGCATGACTTAAAAGTAGTAAAAAGAAAAGAAGTAGCAGAAAAAATCAAAGAAGCCAGAGAGCAGGGCGACTTATCCGAGAATGCTGAGTACGATGCAGCGAAAGACGAGCAGAGAGATATCGAAGCACGTATTGAAGAAATTGAAAAAATTCTGAAAAACGCAGAGGTTGTTGTTGAGGATGAGGTAGACCTTGACAAGATCAGCGTTGGATGTAAAGTTAAAGTACACGATTATGAATTTGAAGAGGATATTGAACTTAAGATTGTAGGTTCTACAGAGGCAAACAGCCTTGAGGGCAAAATCTCCAACGAATCTCCAGTAGGCAAAGCTTTAATGGGCAAGCACAAAGGGGATGTTGTAGAGGTTGAAATGCCATCAGGCGTAATGCAGTACAAGGTTCTCGAAATTCAGAGAAACATTTAATAAAAAATAAAGGAGGCACAAAGGTGGCAGAGCAGAAGAAGCAGGAACAGGATTTAAACCAGTTATTAAAAGTTCGCCGTGAGAAACTGGCAGAGCTGCAGGCTAACGGTAAAGATCCATTTGAAATCACAAAATTCGATCAGACTCATCATTCACTGGAAGTAAAGAAGCTTTATGAAGCACATGAGGCAGAACTTCTCAAAGACCGCACAGAACCGGATGTAACAGGTCTTGATGAAGAGCAGGCAAAGGAAGTGCTCAAAAAAGACTATGAAGAGAGAAGAAGCATCATGGATGCAAGCCCGATCCATGTAACGATTGCCGGACGTATGATGTTCAAGAGAGTTATGGGTAAAGCTTCTTTCTGTAATATTCAGGATTTGGAAGGAAATATCCAGGTATATGTGGCAAGAGATGCCATCGGCGCTGAGACATATGCAGATTTCAAGAAATCCGATATTGGTGACATCTTTGGTCTGGAAGGTTTTGCGTTCAGAACAAGAACAGGAGAAATCTCTATTCATGCAGAAAGTATGACTCTTCTTTCCAAGAGCTTACAGATTCTTCCTGAGAAATTCCACGGACTGACAGATACAGATATGCGTTATCGTCAGAGATATGTGGATCTGATCATGAATACAGAGGTAAAGGATACCTTTGTAAAACGTTCCAAAATCCTCAGTGCAATCCGTAAATATTTAAGCGGAGAGGGCTTTATGGAGGTTGAGACTCCAATGCTGGTATCCAACGCCGGCGGTGCTGCAGCGCGTCCGTTTGAGACACATTTTAACGCTTTGAACGAAGATCTGAAGCTTCGTATTTCCCTGGAGCTTTATCTGAAGAGACTGATTGTAGGCGGACTTGAAAAAGTATATGAAATCGGCAGAGTATTCCGTAACGAGGGTCTTGATACCCGTCACAATCCGGAATTTACACTGATGGAGCTTTATCAGGCATATACAGATTATCACGGCATGATGGACCTGACCGAGAATCTGTACCGCTTTGTTGCTCAGGAAGTTCTGGGAACTACAAAGATCGTATACAAAGGAATCCAGATGGATCTGGGGCAGCCGTTTGAGCGTCTGACTATGGTTGATGCAGTTAAGAAATATGCAGGCATCGACTGGAATGAAGTTAAAACTCTGAAGGAAGCAAGAAGACTTGCGAAAGAAAACAACATTGACTACGAAGAGAGACATAAAAAAGGTGATATCCTGAACCTGTTCTTCGAGGAATTTGTAGAAGAACATCTTCTTCAGCCTACCTTTATTATGGATCATCCGGTTGAGATTTCTCCGCTTACAAAGAAGAAACCGGAGAATCCGGAATATGTAGAGCGTTTTGAGTTCTTTATGAACGGTTGGGAAATGGCGAATGCTTATTCTGAGCTCAATGACCCCATCGATCAGAGAGAGCGTTTCAAAGCGCAGGAAGAGCAGCTTGCACAGGGTGACGAGGAAGCCAATACTACAGATGAAGATTTCCTGAATGCACTGGAGATCGGTATGCCTCCGACAGGCGGTATCGGATTCGGTATTGACCGTATGTGTATGCTCCTGACAGGCGCAGAAGCAATCCGTGATGTGCTTCTGTTCCCGACAATGAAATCACAGGGCGCTGCTAAAAACGAAGCTAACAACGCAGCACAGACAACAACAGCAGCTCCGAAAGCTGTTGAAACACCGGCTGCAGCAGAAACAGCCAAGGTTGAAATCGATTTCTCTAACGTAGAGGTAGAGCCATTATTCGAAGATATGGTTGACTTCGAAACATTCAGCAAATCCGATTTCCGTGCTGTAAAAGTAAAAGAATGTGAGGCAGTTCCGAAGAGTAAGAAGCTTCTGAAGTTCTTATTAGACGACGGAAGCGGCACAGACCGTGTAATCTTAAGCGGAATCCACGACTACTACGAGCCGGAAGAACTGGTTGGAAAGACCTTACTTGCAATCACAAACCTTCCGCCGCGTAACATGATGGGAATTGATTCCTGCGGTATGATCATCTCCGCTACACACCTTGTAGAAGGAAGAGAAGGACTCAATGTTCTGATCCTGGATGACAAGATCCCGGCAGGAGCAAAACTGTATTAAGAAGATATGAGAGGGGCTGTGAAAAAACTCAATCGAGTTTTTTCACAGCCCCTTTTCTTTTTGTTTTGTAAATTTTCGTAGGATAGAGAACCTGGCATTTAAATTCTAAATTATAGAAATGAGGATATAAAATATAATGAAGGATTGTGCAAAAAGGCATAGTCCTTTTATTATACAGGAAATGACAATAATGGGTATTTCTTTTGGATAAGATATCAGATTAATTGTTGACTATATGCATAAAATAGAATACAATATTATTACGAAATACGTAATAATGGAGCGGGAATATGCGTGAACATGGAAACGAAGTATTGACAGAAACGACTTTTTTAGTATTGCTTTCTTTTTGCAAACCTAATCATGGATATGGTGTAATGCAATTTCTGGATATATATACAAATGGAAGGGTTAGACTTGGAGCGGGAACTTTATATGGAATAATTAATACATTGTGTAAAAAAGGTGACATTGAATTATATTGTGAAGATAATCGAAAGAAAACGTATTTGATTACAGAGAATGGGAAAGAAAAATTAGAAAAAGAAATCATTCGTTTAGAGAGTAATGTTGTATTGGGAAAGCAAATTATGAATGGGAGGGATAAGTTTGAAACAATGAAGTAGCAAGTAGAGAATAAATTTGAGCATCACAAATAAGCCATCGTTGTGGTGGCTAAAAATTGAATATAGACGCAACGCCTAATCAGGAAGCTAGTGAAGGAGCATCTTTGATGAGATATCCTCGTTGTCTAAGTAGATTAAGTGCCTGTGAAGTAGTAAGAACTTTTTCTTTATTCACAGGACGTGATTCAAGAAACCCCTCTGGTGTATATGGCTTT
>DXXQ01000025.1 GCA_019416265.1 Clostridiales bacterium
TAAATGCAGGAATTGGAATCCTTGTTCTGGCGCGCCTTAACCGGGATAAAAAACAGAATCTGTCTATCATTGGTGTTCTCTATTGCCTTGGCGTGTTCTGGGGCGTGGTGATCGAGATGATGGGAATCGTGTTTTAGGAGAGGATTATGAGCTATACAACAGTGAGCCGAAAAAAAATACTGGAATTTTTGAAAATGAGTAGCGACCGGACAGTGACTGCTGCAGATGTGGATCATTATTTAAAAGAACAGGACAGTGAAGTAAATATCACAACAATTTACCGTTATCTTGACAAGCTTGCAAAAGACGGCACAGTTATAAAATATGCGGCGGAAAAGGGCAGTTATGCAGCATATCAGTATGTGGAGCCGGGAAGAAACTGTGACGGTCATCTTCATCTGAAATGTGTGAAATGCGGCAAAATTATCCATCTGGAATGTCATTTTATGGATGAGATTTCGCATCATATTGAAGAGGGGCATGGATTCACTCTGCAATGCAGAAATTCCATACTCTACGGCGTCTGTAAAGAATGTAAGGATAAAGAGTGAAAAGACAGTTGTACAGAAAGGAGAGGACTCAATGGAACTCAGGCAGCCTGAACAGGTATCAAATTATGATAAAGTAATAGAAGAGTGGAGACTTCGCTTCCTGCAGATGAATCAGGAGGAGATCATTGGGAAATTTCATTTGAAATCTGACGAGAACGCATTATATCTGCCGTGTTTTTCTCATGAGATGCGTATTGACCGCCTTACCGGAAAAATTTCGTATCTGAAGGAGCCGAAGAGAGAGGCTGGCTTTAATACCTGCATGGATATCTATAACCTGTTTTATTATTCTATTGAAATTCCTGTGGCATCCGGAAGACTGGTTCCATTTCGTGAGGTAAAAAGAGTATATCCTTTCGAAGCGGCATATAAGCGAACAGTTCTGAAAACCTTCCAGGAGACTTTTTCCGGTCACGTAAAGGAGCTGAAGAAAGCCTGTGAAAAGCTTGGGGGAAAGCCGCTGCCTCAGGGAGATACGGGATATCAGCTTTCAGTATATCCGTTTTTAGACATAGCGATTTATTTCTGGGATGCAGACGAAGAATTTGAGGCACAGGCAAACATACTATTTGATTCCAATATCACAGATTTTCTCCATGAAGAAAATGTAGTCTTAGTTGCATCCGATGCTGTTTCTTATCTTACAGAGGCGGCAGGGCTTTATACAGGCAGCGGTAAAAAATAACATGCAACCTTACAAAAATGTAAGCTTTCACCACGATTTGTAACCCAGGTCGATGGATGAAGGCTTTTTCTTTTGGTATAGTAGTGACAGAAACAAAGAACAGGTAAAGGAGAGAAAAAATTATGTCATTACTGGAAGTTAGCAATGTAAAGAAAATATACAGTACCCGCTTTGGCGGAAATAAAGTGCAGGCGTTGTCAAATGTTACCTTTTCTGTGGAAAAGGGAGAATTTGTTGCGATCATGGGGGAGTCCGGAAGCGGTAAAACAACACTTTTAAATATTCTGGCATCTCTTGACCGCCCTACAGAAGGGGAGGTTCTTCTTGAGGGAAAAAGTATCGTAAATCTTTCCGAAAAAGAAATCTCCGCATTCCGCCGAAAAAATTTAGGCTTCGTATTTCAGGACTTTAATCTTCTGGATACCTTAAGCCTTCGGGATAATATTTATCTTCCCCTTGTGCTGGCAGGAGAAGACTATCGTGAGATGGCCCAGAAGATCCGTCCCATTGCCCAGGCGCTTCGCATCACAGAGCTTCTGGAAAAATATCCCTATGAGGTATCGGGAGGTCAGAAACAAAGAGCTGCAGTTGCCAGAGCGCTGATCACCCAGCCCCGTCTTGTGCTGGCAGACGAACCGACAGGAGCCCTGGACTCCAAGGCAGCAGCAGCCCTTCTGTCCATGTTTGAGGAAATTAACGAGGCAGGACAGACCATTCTTATGGTAACACACAGCGCTCAGGCGGCAAGCCATGCTTCACGGGTACTTTTTATCAAGGACGGCGAGGTATTCCATCAGATTTACAGAGGAAATAAAACAAGACAGGAAATGTATCATATGATTTCAGATACGCTGACGATTCTTATGACAGGTGGTGAGGCAAATGCGTAAAGGTATGTTTGGAAAGCTGGCTCTTGACAACATCAAACGAAACAGAAGAACCTACATTCCCTATATGATCACCTGTATCTTCTGTATCGCCATGACCTATATTATGTTTTTTATCAATCAGAGTCCGGATTTGAAGGATAAGGTTGCAGGCGGACCTTATATACAGAGCATTATGCTTATGGGAATATTTATTGTCAGCATTTTCTCTGTGATTTTTCTGCTGTACAGCAATGGATTTCTCATGAAGCAGAGACAGAAGGAAATCGGCCTGTATAATATTCTGGGTATGGAAAAGGCCCATATCGGTAAAATGCTTTGTGTGGAAATGGTGGTCACCTTCGGGGTGAGTTTCCTTCTGGGAATCGGATTGGGAATTCTGGGAAGCAAGCTGGCGCTGTTGTTTTTGTTTAAGCTGATCCATGTTCCGGCGCAGCTTGGCTTTAACATCGCATATGCGGGAATCGGAGCCTGCGCCGCGATTTACGGCGCTGTCTTTATCCTGACTCTGCTTAAAAATATGAGAAAAATTCATCTGAATCAGCCGGTGGAGCTCCTTCGGGGAAGTAAAAGCGGAGAACGGGAGCCGAAAGCAAAGTGGATTATGGCAATCATCGGATTTGTATGTATCGGAGTGGGATATTATATTGCTATAACCACAGAATCACCGTTACAGGCAATCACCTTATTTTTTGTGGCTGTTCTTCTGGTAATGGCCGGCACCTATCTGGTATTTACCTCAGGAAGCATTGCAGTGCTGAAAATCATGCGCTGGAAAAAAAGCTTCTATTATAAGACAAAAAACTTCACCGCAATTTCCGGTATGCTCTATCGAATGAAACAGAATGCAGTTGGTCTTGCAAGTATCTGTATTTTAAGTACAGGAGTGCTTCTCATGCTTTCAGCTACCACCTGTCTGGACTTCGGTATTGAGGACATTATAGAATACCGCTATCCTTATGAAGCCGAATACATCGTTAGATGGATAGACAGGGAGCAGGAAGAAGGGTTCAGAAAAACCTTTGAGGAAGCTCTGGAGAAGAATCAGGTTCCGGCAGAGGACGTCTTTACGCAGGAATATATGGCAGTTACCTGTCTGTACAATCCCGGAGAGATTTTGATTGCAGAGCCTTCGGACTTTTCAGATTCCTCCGTCATTGGACATGTGGGAGAAATCGGGTATCTTAATCTTGTTACAAAGGAAGAATATGAAAAAATTCAGGGAGTGGATACCGATCTTCAGGATGGGGAAATCTTGGTATACAGAAGCGGAGAAGCTCCGTTGGAAACCATGACAGTGAATGATGAAACATTCAGGGTAAAAGGATGGTTGAAAGAATGGCCCCTTTATACAAAAGAAGATAAAATTGCAAAAAATATGCTTCTGGTTGTAACAGAAAATGACTTCTGCAAAATTGATGCTATTCAGCGTGAGGTATACAAATTCCCAAGTTCCATTCAGCTGGAGATGGGTATGAATATTGACGGAACAGAAGCAGATGAAATCCATTACGGAAATCTTGTCAGCGAGGAACTGAAGGCATATCTGAGTACACTGAGAGAAAAAGGGGCTGTTTCCCAGGATGCCTATATTATGCCGAGCATTCAGAAGGAAGAATACTGGTCCTTCTATACAAGCAACGGCGGACTTTTATTTATCGGTATCTTCCTGGGGCTGGTCTTCCTTCTGGGAACTGCAATGATTATCTACTATAAGCAGATTTCCGAAGGCTATGAGGACAAAGAACGCTTTGAGATCATGCAGAAGGTAGGAATGAGCAGAAAAGAAGTGAAATCTTCTATTCGCAGACAGATACTCATGGTATTTTTCCTTCCTCTGATCACTGCCATGATTCATATCTGTGCGGCATTTCCGCTGATCCGGAGACTGCTGATGCTCTTTGGCATGACAAATACCTCCCTGTTTATGGTGTGTACAGCAGTGACTGCGCTTGTGTTCGCAGTTATCTATGGAATCATCTATACAATGACTGCAAAGGTATATTATAAAATCGTGGAGCGAAAAGCATAAAGGATACATGAAAAACACGGTCTGAAAAGGCTGTGTTTTTTGTGTGCGGAAGAAATAGTTGAATTTCCTTCTTTAAAGTGATAATATAGTGTAACTTGAGGATTTTCTCCGATGAGTTCATTACATATAGAGAAAGAGGGGGTTATATTGTGAAGAGCGAAAGCTTTAAAAGAGGTTTGAAGGACGGGGTACCCATTGGACTGGGATATTTTGCCGTGTCGTTTACCTTTGGTATGATGGCAGTGTCCGGAGGCTTAAGCATCTGGCAGGCAGTTTTGATCTCTTTGACGAATCTTACATCTGCAGGACAGTTTGCGGGACTTGATATTATTCTCATGCAGGGGTCCTACTGGGAAATGGCTCTGACTCAGCTTATTATTAATCTCAGATATTGCCTGATGTCCTTTTCCCTTGCGCAGAAGCTGCGCAGAGACGAGGCGCGGATTCACCGCTATGGCGTTGCGTTCGGAGTGACAGACGAGATTTTCGGAATCAGCGTCAGCCGACCGGGAGCAGTCAGCGCCTTTTATAATTACGGGGCAATGTGCATGGCGATTCCCGGATGGACGCTTGGAACCCTTGCCGGGGCAATTTCCGGAAATCTCCTTCCGGATTTTATGATCAGCGCTTTAAGTGTGGCGATTTACGGAATGTTCCTTGCCATTATCATACCGCCGGTAAAGAAAAACAAAGCGATTCTGGGGGTGGTGGCAGCTTCTATGGCAGTCAGCAGCCTGTTTGCGCTGGTTCCTGTACTGAAAAAGGTATCTTCCGGCTTCGTGATCATTATTACCACCCTTCTTGTTGCAGGGGCAGCCGCGTATTTCTGCCCGATTCAGGAAGAGGCAAATACTACAGAAAAGAACACAGGGGAGGAAGCTTAAATGAGTCATAATGTTTATTTGTATATTCTGGTGATGGCAGGTGTGACCTATCTCATCCGTATGCTTCCTCTGGCTCTGTCCAAAAAGGAAATCACCAGCCCGTTTCTGAAATCCTTTTTGTTCTATGTGCCCTATGCCTGTCTGGCAGCTATGACCTTTCCGGCCATTTTGTTTTCCACTGCCAGCGTGATTTCAGCGGCAGTGGGATTTGCCGTTGCACTTTTGGCATCCTATAAAGAAAAAAGCCTGCTCACCGTAGCGCTTCTGGCCTGCGGGGCAGTATTTATAACAGAAAGAATTCTGGAATTTTCAAATATGCTGTGAGAAAAAATACGTCTGTTCAGGAAAAGCCCCCCGTTGGGAGAGTTCGCAGGGAACTCCGCCTTCGGGGGCTTTTTGCACAAAGTCTTTTGGCCTGGAGCAGGGGCTCAAGGGGTTATTTTCAGAAAGGAAAGGTCGATTTCCCCGTCAAATACAGTTGTTGCCGGACCGGTCATATAAACCAGGTTTTCCTGACGGTTCCAGAAAATTTCCAGATTGCCTCCCAGAAGACGGACGGTTACGGGAGAGTCTCCGTCTACATGACCGTTCAGGATGGAAGCTACGGCAACTGCACAGGCTCCTGTGCCGCAGGCAAGAGTTTCGCCGGAACCCCTCTCCCATACCCGCATCTGTACGGTATGGCGGTCCAGAACTTTGACAAATTCTGTGTTGACACGGTCCGGGAAAGCAATGTGGTTTTCAAATTTCGGGCCGATTTTTTCGATTTCCAGACTGTTGATGTCGTCCATGAATACGATTCCGTGTGGATTTCCCATGGAAATCGCGGTGATATGGAAGGTTTCTCCCTCGATATCCAGAGGCTCATTGATGACCTGTTCCTTTTCTGAGACGAACGGGATTTCTTTCGGGCTGAGAATCGGGGACCCCATATTGACTTTTACTGTAACAGCTTTTCCGTTTCTTACGGAAAGGTCAAGATATTTGATGCCGCTTTTTGTGGCAACGCTGATATTTTTCTTTTTTACAATGCCGTAGTCATAGACATATTTGGCAACACAGCGGATGCCGTTTCCGCACATGGCTCCCTGGGAGCCGTCCAGATTATACATATCCATTTCGCAGTCTGCGATCTCAGAGGGCTTGATCAGGATCAGTCCGTCTGAGCCGATGCCGTAATGACGGTCGCTGACAAATCTTGCCACTGCCGCCGGATTATCTACGGTTTCTTCAAAACAATTTACATATACATAATCGTTGCCGATGCCGTGCATTTTTGTGAATTTCATATGATGTCCTCCTTATATACTTCCCTCTTTTACACGTTGTTCCTTTGTTACTGCTCATAACCTTCAAAGTAACGGCGAACAGCTACAACCATAATACCATACAGGATAAATGTTATGAAAGCGTGAAATCAAAAAAATTGGTATTTTTTATGGTTTACTTGTTACTGTTCACACGGCACTGTCCCGCGGGGTGTTTTGGTATGTATATGTAAAAATCCCGAGACATACAAGCCAAAATTCCACTGCGCAGGCAATCTGGAATGAATTTTGGTTCATTGCTGTGAACGGAGTGAACAGTAATGTTTAATTTGGTATTATACATGCCGGAAAAAGGAATCTGTTATTTTGATTTTCCGTTTGGTCAGGAGAAAAAGGATTGTTGTCGGGGGAAAACCGTGATACACTGAAAGAAATTCGCGTAAGATGAAAAATCTTAAATTTTACAGGAGGAGAAATGAAAAGTTTAAAAAAGTTTTTATCACACATTTTTATTGACGGATTAAGCGGAATGGCTCTGGGGCTTTTTTCCACCCTTATCATTGGAACGATCCTCAAGCAGATCGGAGATCTGATGGGGGGACAGGCCGGAAGCTATTTAAGTGCGTTTGCAGTAGTTGCCCAGAGACTGACCGGCGCGGGGATCGGGATTGGAGTTGCCTACAAGTTTAAGGAATCTACCTATGTTCTTCTCTCCGCAGGGGCGGTGGGAATGATCGGCGCCTATGCCTCCAACATTCTTGGGGGAACCTTTTTTACCGAAAGCGGAGCAGTGATGCTGGCAGGACCGGGAGAACCGCTCGGCGCTTTTATTGCAGCTTATGTAGGAATTACAGTGGGACGTCTCGTTGCCGGAAAAACAAAGCTTGACCTTCTGATCACTCCGGCTGTTACCATTATCAGCGGCGGAGCAGTAGGAATGCTCATCGGGCCGGGAATTTCCAGATTTATGAACTGGATCGGAGAACTGATCAACTGGGGAACTGTACAGCAGCCGATCCTTATGGGAATCGTGGTATCCGTGCTTATGGGTATGGCGCTGACGCTTCCTATCAGTTCCGCAGCTTTGGCCATCATTCTCGGATTAAACGGAATTGCAGCAGGGGCGGCAACCATTGGATGCTGTTGTCAGATGGTAGGATTTGCAGTGACAAGCTTCCAGGATAATGGTCTTGGAGGACTTTTTGCCCAGGGAGTGGGAACCTCCATGCTTCAGATTCCCAATATCGTGCGGAAGCCTCAGATCTGGATCCCGCCTACCCTTGCGTCTGCAATCCTTGGGCCGATCGCCATTATCGGGCCGTTCCATATGACAAACAATGCCACCGGAGCAGGAATGGGAACCTCAGGACTGGTAGGCCCCATTATGACATATCAGACCATGGCTGCCGTTGAAGAGCCGATGCTTGTGCTGATGAAAATTCTGGTCTTTCAGGTACTCCTTCCGGCAGTGCTTTCCTATATCATTTACGGGGTAATGAAAAAGAAGGGAATGATCCGGAAAGGGGATATGAAGCTGGACGTATAGGAACTCCGGGAAAAATGTATTTTATACATGGATTGTATGCATAAATGTATAAAAAACAGGGAAAAACTGCATAATTAGTGAATATGTGTAGGGAAAAACCAGAAAAACATAAATAATTATGCATAAATACCCTTGCAATTATAAAAAAATGTGATAGAATAAACACATCATCAAAAAACGGAATGAGCAAGGGAGAGAAACCCTGACATATAAGGAGGAAAAGGATATGAAAAAATTAGTAGCACTTGCGCTTTGCGCAGCTATGACAGTATCTATGACAAGCACTGTTTTTGCAGAAAAAGAAGTGAAATCCATCGCTGACCTGGAAGGTGCAAAAATCGGCGTACAGCTTGGAACAACAGGTGATATCTACGCAAGCGACTATGAAGGCGATGAAGCCGGTACAGAAGTTGTTCGTTACAATAAAGCAAATGAAACAGTTATGGCTCTGAAACAGGGAAAGATTGACTGTGTCATTATCGACAGTCTTCCGGCAGAGAAATTTCTCGAGGGAAACGATGACCTTATGATCCTTGATGAGGAGTTTGCTGATGAGGAGTATGCGATTGCAGTTAAAAAAGGCAATACAGAGCTGGTAGATGAGATTAACAAAGCTCTGGAAGAACTGAAAGAAGACGGTACTCTTGAGCAGATCACAAACAACTTCATCGGCGATGATGACGTAAAGGGAACCTGCCCATACGAGTCTCCGGAAGATGCAGACCACTCTAAAGGCAAGCTGGTTATGGCAACAAACGCAACCTTCCCACCATATGAGTATTTCGAAGGAAATGACATTGTCGGATTCGATGTAGATATGGCGAAGGCTGTATGTGACAAACTGGGATACGAGCTGGAGGTAAAGGATATGGAATTTAATGCTATCATCAATGCCATTGATTCCGGTAAAGCAGACATCGGTGTTGCAGGTATGACTGTAACAGAAGACCGTCTGAAAAACGTTGACTTCACAGACAGCTATGCAACAGCTAAACAGGTAGTTATCGTTCGCAAATAAGCTTCCATAAAAAATATTAAAATAAATATTCCGGGCTTTTGGTATCGATCATTTCGATATCGAAAACCCGGACTTTGTATGTTTGATAATAAAATGTAAGAAAATAAAAAGAAGAAAGGAAAGTGGTGAAAATTTTGGCTGAATTTATTGAAAAATTTAAGTTTAATTTTATTGAAGGTTCAAGATATGAGTTTATTTTGACAGGTTTGAAAAATACCCTTCTGATCACGTTGTTTGCGGTTATCATCGGTATTGTGCTCGGTTTCATGATCGCGATCGTACGCTCCACCTATGACAGGACAGGAAAGATGAAAATTCTCAACGCTGTCTGCAAGGCGTATATTACGGTGATCCGTGGAACACCGGCCATGATCCAGTTATTGATCATGTACTATGTTATTTTTGTAACATATGATCCCGGAATTATGATTACTGCGATCATTGCCTTTGGTCTGAACTCTGCGGCATATGTTGCTGAGATCGTCCGTTCCGGCATCATGTCCATTGACGAGGGACAGTTTGAGGCAGGACGAAGCCTCGGTCTGAATTACAGACAGACCATGATTCTGATCATCCTTCCCCAGGCATTCAAAAATGTCCTTCCTGCACTGGCAAACGAATTCATCGTACTGATGAAGGAAACCTCTATCAGCGGTTACATCGGACTTACAGATCTGACACGAGGAGGCGACATTATCCGAAGCCAGACCTATGAGGCTTTTCTTCCTCTGTTTGCGGTAGCGGCAATTTACCTTGCACTTGTAATGTTCTTTACATATCTTGTTGGAAAACTGGAAAGGAGACTGAGAAACAGTGAACGCTAATGGTGAAATTTTATTAGATGTCAAAGGTCTTGAGAAATCCTTTGGCGGCAATCAGGTTCTCAATGGGATCACAACGCAGATCCGCAAGGGAGAAGTAGTAGCGATCATCGGACCGTCCGGATGCGGCAAATCTACATTTTTACGTTCTTTAAATCTCCTTGAGGTTCCTACCGGAGGACAGATTCTTTTCGAGGGAACCGATATTACGGATAAATCTGTAAATGTTGATAAAATGCGTCAGAAGATCGGAATGGTATTCCAGCAGTTCAATCTTTTCCCTCACCTGACGATCAAGAAAAACATTATGCTTGCCCCTGAGAAGCTTGGGCTGATGAGCAGTGAGGAGGCATCTGAAAAGGCAGACGAGCTTCTGGAAAGAGTGGGACTTCCGGACAAGGCGGAGGCATATCCCAGCCAGCTTTCCGGCGGACAGAAGCAGCGTATTGCCATTGCAAGAGCCATGGCAATGAATCCGGATGTGATGCTTTTTGACGAGCCCACATCTGCTCTTGACCCTGAGATGGTAGGAGAAGTTCTTGAAATTATGAAAGAGCTTGCACAGACGGGAATGACAATGGTGGTAGTGACCCATGAGATGGGCTTTGCACGGGAGGTTGCAACCCGTGTGATGTTTATAGACGATGGAAAAATTCAGGAGGAGAATACTCCGGCAGAGTTTTTTAGCAATCCGAAAAACCAGAGACTGAAGGATTTTCTGTCCAAAGTGCTTTAATTAAAAAATGCGCCCGGTATCCAGCGATACCGGGCGTATTTTTTGAGGGGCTGAAAATATCTTTCAAACAGCCTCTAGTCCGCTTTCTCACAGTCTGCGGTTAATTTTTTCAGCTCGTTGTAGCAGTATTTGATGATTTCTTTTCTTGTGATGATGCCGATGAAATAGCCCTGGTCATCCACTACCGGAACGTAATTCTGATTAATGGCGCGGTCCAGAAGGTCTTCCATGGCGGAATCTGCATGAACCGGCTTATAGGTTGCCCTGCGCGGGAGAGCCATGATAGGAACGCTTTCTGCATCCTTCACATCGGAAATGTGCATATGCTTCATTCCCCAGAGCAGATCGCCCTCAGAAATCGTACCTGTATACTTACCGTCCAGACTCAGAAGGGGGATACAGGAGAATTTCCTGTGCTCCATTTTTTCCAGAGTCTGACGCAGAGTTTCGTTCTCAAATATGTAAGCAACTTCGCTTTTCGGTGTTAAAAAAAATAAAATGTTCTTCAATCTGATACCCCATTACATTTGTGTTTAGTGCTGCTGTTACAGAAGTTCGATACCTGCCTCACGGGCCTGTGCGATCATTTCTTCCGGCCACAGAGAAACGTGAACCTCTCCGATATGTGCCTTGCGCAGGAAAAACATACAGATTCGGGACTGTCCGATACCGCCGCCGATGGTGTAGGGAAGCTCCCCGCTCAGAATTGCCTTCTGGAAATCCAGCTCTCTGCGGTCGTCGCAGCCGGCCAGGGAAAGCTGTCTGTCGAGACTTTTTTCGTCTACGCGGATTCCCATGGAGGAAAGCTCGAGAGCGATGTCCAGAACAGGATAGTAAACAAGGATGTCACCGTTTAATTCCCAGTCATCGTAGTCGGGAGCACGTCCGTCATGAGGTTTGCCGTCCCGCAGCGCCTTGCCGATCTGCATAAGGAAAACAGCGCCTTTTTCTTTGGCGATCTTATATTCCCTTTCCTTCGGTGTACATTCCGGATACATATCCGCAAGCTCCTGAGAGGTGACAAAACTGATTTCTCTTGGGAGAAATTCCTCGATGTAGTCGTACTGTACAGCCATATATTTCTCAGTTTTTCGAAGTGCGCTGTAAATGGCGCGGACTGTCTGGATGAGAGTGTCCATATTCCGGGATTCTTTGGAGATGACTTTTTCCCAGTCCCACTGATCCACATAGACGGAGTGGATGTTGTCCAGATCCTCATCCCTGCGGATGGCGATCATATCGGTATAAAGACCCTCTCCCTCCTTGAAACCGTATTTTTTCAGCGCGTAACGCTTCCATTTGGCCAGGGAGTGGACGATCTCCGCCTCCTGATCCTGCCCTTTTATGTCAAAGCTTACAGGGCGTTCTACACCGTTAAGGTTATCGTTAAGTCCGGAAGCCGGATTTACAAATACAGGAGCGGAAACACGCAGCAGATTAAGCTTCTGTGCCAGCGTCTGCTGGAAAAAGTCCTTTACAGTCTTAATTGCTATCTGTGTATCGTGAAGATTCAGGTCTGCCTTATATCCTGCCGGAAGTATTAATTGTTCCATTGGTCGAATCCTCCTTTATAGTTTACTGCTGAGGAACCGTAAAAAAGTTTCTGCAGCAGGATGTCCGAAAAAAACAATTCCCGCACATCTCTGCATATTATAACAGGAAAAGTGCTGTTTGGCAATTTGCACCTTTTAAAAATTCTGTGAAAATGATACAATGAAACAAGAAAAAAACTGTAATCTGAAAGTTATCCGCAGCAAAAAAGCAAAGGAGGGAAACGTATGGCAAGATGTCAGGTCTGTGATGGCCCCATAGTCAACGGAAGATGTAAATTATGCGGAATGCCCTATAGGCGGGACGAGATCCTGTATCATCTGAATGAGAGCGAAAGTGAGCATTACAAACATGCCACCGCAAAGGCGAGAGCCCAGATGAAACAGGCCCGGATTCCGATTTCGGACAGAGAGAAGGCAGCTTCCTCATCGGGGAAAAAGGGTTCCCAAAAAGCAGGCGCCGCCCGCAGAGCAACTCAGGCAGAGAACCGTACCCGGGTACAGGAGCCAGGGACAAAAGAAATCCTGGATGAAAGAATCCGCCGGAGAAGACAGGCGGTTGAGCTTGAAAAGATGCAGAAAAGTGGAAAAACACGTTCCAGGCTGCTGCTCATACTGTCAATTGGTCTGCTTGCCCTTGTATTCGTTCCCAAAGCGGTGGAGTACATAAGGTATGAATATGAACCAGAGTGGGCATGGACGGAGCAAAAAGCGAAACAAGCGGTGAATGAGCATGTGGATACAGAGGAGCTTCTCCTGATGGGACTTATGGATAACTCTCAGCCGGAGATAGAGGTGGGAGACACATTTGATCAGGAAACAGTCATGCCCGGAGAATATGTTCTGGAGGTTCCTCTGGGGTATCTGGAAATCCTTGTGCAATATGCCGAATCTGAAAAAGGGGAGGAATTCTATGAATTCCGTGATGGAAAAGGCCAGGTAATCCTTGAACTTCACGAAGGAGACCGTCTTTCCATCAACGGTTATGACAATAAAAACAATTATGTAATGATGTTCCTGATTGAGCAATATGACGAATTGACTCAGATGTAAGGTTTGGTACTTTCTTTTTCCCGTATGTTGTGCTATACTTTCTAAACGACACACCAGATATGGTGCGTAAAATAGATGTGATACAAATAAATTAACTATATATAGTATGCGAGGTAAAAGCGATGATATATGTGATCAAGAAAGACGGGACAAGGGAAGAATTCAATTCTCAGAAAATCGTAGCTGCCGTAAACAAATCGGCATCCAGAATCTTATATACATTTTCAGATAAGGAGAAGGATTTTATCTGCCGTTTCGCAGAGGAGCATGCAGCTTCCCTGGGCAAGAATGAGATCGAGATCCAGGAAATGCACAACATTGTGGAGGGAGCTCTGGAACGGGTGAACCCGGCAGTTGCCAAGAGCTACCGCGATTACAGAAACTATAAGCTTGACTTTATCCACATGATGGATGACGTCTACACGAAAAGCCAGGCCATCCGCTATATCGGAGACAAGAGCAATGCCAATACGGACAGCGCTCTTGTTGCAACCAAAAGAAGTCTGATCTTCAACGAACTGAATAAAGAGCTCTACCGCAAATTCTTTATGAACCGCAATGAGCTCCAGGCATGTAAGGACGGTTATATTTACATTCATGACCAGTCTGCGCGTCTTGATACCATGAACTGCTGTCTCTTTGATGTGGCTTCTGTATTAAGCGGCGGATTCGAGATGGGAAATGTGTGGTACAATGAACCCAAGACTCTTGATACCGCATTTGACGTTATGGGCGATATTATCCTGAGTACAGCAGCCCAGCAGTACGGCGGTTTCACAGTGCCGGAGGTAGACAAGATCCTGGCTCCTTATGCCCAGAAGAGCTATGACCACTATATCAG
>DXXQ01000250.1 GCA_019416265.1 Clostridiales bacterium
CATTGTTGCAGTGGTCAACAACGTAGTTCTCATCAACGCAAAAATCCCATCGGAATCCATGGAGAAAACAGTTATGACCGGCGACCGCCTGTTTGGCTACCGTCTTGCCTACGGAATCAATCTTGATCTGTTCGGCAAACAGATTGTTTCCAAAAAATTCAAGGATCCGGAGCGTTTCGACATTGTGATCTTTAAATACCCGGACGATGAAAGTCAGCTCTACATCAAGCGTCTGATCGGTCTTCCTGGAGAAACCGTGGAGATCAAAGGCGGAAAGGTCTATATCGACGGCGCAGAGACTCCTCTGGACGACAGCTTCACACCGGAAATGCCACGGCCGGAGGACTTAGGCCCCTATGTTGTGCCGGAAGACTGTTATTTCATGATGGGAGACAACCGCAACCATTCCTGGGATTCCCGCCGCTGGGAAAACACCTTCGTACAGTTTGACCAGATCGTCGGCAAGGCGATCGTGCGGTATTACCCGTCCATTAAGCTTCTGAACCAGTACGAGCCTGAGGCGTAAACCATGGCGACCTGGAACAGCAGGGGGCTTCGCGGCTCCACACTGGAAGAGCTGATAAACAGAACAAACGAACAATACCATGAAAAAGGGTTGGCGCTGATCCAGAAAATCCCCACTCCCATCACTCCGGTGCGGATGGATAAGGAACACCGCCATATCACCCTTGCATATTTTGAACAGAGAAGTACCGTTGACTATATCGGAGCAGTACAGGGAATTCCTGTCTGCTTCGATGCAAAAGAATGTTGTGCAGACACCTTTCCCCTGGCAAACGTCCATCCCCATCAGGTAACCTTTATGAAGGATTTCGAAAAACAGGGCGGTGTTGCATTTTTTCTGATTTTCTACAGTAGCAGCAATCAATTCTATTATCTTCCCCTCCGTAGTCTTCTGACATTCTGGCAGAGAATGGAAGAGGGCGGACGGAAGAGCTTTCGCAGGGAAGAACTGAACCCCGATTATTATCTTGAAAAGAAAAACGGCTTTCTGGTTCCTTATCTAGATGGAATTCAGAAGGATTTATGTGACAGGGATTGACAAGTACAGGATTATCGAGTATAATCCTGTTAACTTCCTGTATTAGTATGCTATCACTTTACTAAATGAAAGTATATACAGACGGAATCTTGATTTCGCCTCATCACAGGAGAGACGAGGAGGACAGTGATTATGCAGAGAATCTTTCATACTCCGGAGGGTGTCCGGGATATCTACAACGGTGAGTGCAGCCAGAAGCTGAAGCTTCAGGAAAGGCTTCACCGGGTTTTCCATAAATACGGCTATGAAGACATTATTACCCCGACCTTTGAATACTTTGAAGTGTTCGGCAAAGAGGTGGGAACCATTCCCTCCAAAGACCTGTATAAGTTTTTTGACAGGGAAGGAAATACTCTGGTTTTAAGGCCGGATATCACTCCCTCTGTGTCAAGAGCCTGTGCAGCCTATTTTTCACCGGATAAAGAGCCCTTAAGTCTGTGCTACACCGGCAACACCTTCATCAATACCTCCGGCTACCGTGGGCAGCTGAAGGAAAATACCCAGATGGGTGTAGAGCGGATCGGAGACGGCTCTGCAGATGCAGACGCAGAGCTTCTGGCAATGACTGTGGAATGTCTCCTTGCCGCAGGACTGACCGAATTTCAGATCAGTATCGGACAGGCGGAATATTTTAAATCCCTGGAGCAGGAGGCAGGACTTGATGAGGAGGACGGAGAATATCTCCGCGGGATGATCTCCCAGAAGAATCCCTTCGGCGTGGAGGAATTTATTCAGGAGAAGAAGCTTTCTCCGGAAACTGCCAGAAGCTTTATAGAGCTTCCCCAGATGTTCGGCTCTGTGGAGGTGCTGCAAAAGGCCAGAGCACTGACAGAGAATCCCTGTGCCCTGGAAGCGGTTTCCAGACTGGAGGAAATCTATGAGATCCTGAAGCTGTACGGCTACGAGAAGTATGTGACCTTTGATTTCAGTATGCTGAGCAGATATGAATACTATACAGGGATCATTTTTCAGGCATATACCTACGGAACAGGAGAGCCCCTGGTAAAGGGAGGCAGATATGACAAGCTTCTCAAGCATTTCGGAAAAGACGCTCCCTCCATAGGCTTTGCCATTGTGGTTGACAGCCTTCTCCTTGCCCTTTCCCGCCAGAAAATCTTACTGGAAGAAGAGGATGGAAGGGAAATCTTATTTTACACCCCTGACAAAAGGGCAGAGGCCATTGGGAAAGCCCAGGAGCTTCGCGCTCAGGGAAAGGCTGTAGTCTTACGCTTAAAAAAGGAGGGATCTGACCTGTGAGATATCTGACATTTGCACTGACAAAAGGGCGGCTTGCGGACAAAACCCTCGCCATGCTGGAAAAGATCGGGGTGACCTGCGAGGAGATGAAGGATAAAAACTCCCGAAAGCTTATCTTTGTCAACGAAGAACTGAAACTGAAATTTTTCCTTGCCAAGGGGCCGGACGTACCCACCTATGTGGAATACGGAGCAGCGGACATCGGCGTTGTGGGAAAGGACACGATCCTGGAAGAAGGACGGAAGCTATATGAGGTTATGGATCTGGGCTTTGGCAAATGCAGGATGTGTGTCTGCGGTCCGGAAAGCGCCAGGGAGGTTTTAAACAACAACCAGCTGATCCGTGTGGCAACCAAATACCCCAATATTGCAAAGGATTATTTTTATAATAAGAAACACCAGACCGTAGAGATTATTAAATTGAACGGCTCCATTGAGCTTGCTCCCATTGTAGGCCTTTCCGAGGTGATCGTTGACATTGTGGAGACAGGGAGTACCTTAAGGGAGAACGGACTTAAGGTGCTGGAGGAGGTATGTCCTCTTTCTGCTCGTATGGTAGTGAATCAGGTAAGCATGAAAATGGAAAACGAGAGAATCCGCAGGCTGATCTATGAGCTGCGGGAGGTTTTACAGGAGGCGTGAAATGCGTAAGGTAACACTGACAAAGGAAACAACAAAGGACATTCTGGACAGCCTGTTAAAAAGAAGCCCGAATAACTACGGCAAATTCGAGGCTGCTGTCGCTGAAATCCTTGCCAATATAAAGGAAAAAGGTGACGAGGCTCTTTTCGCCTATACAAAGGAATTTGACAAAACACAGATCAATGCAGAAACGATACGGGTAACAGAGGAAGAGATCAAAGAGGCCTATGAGAAGGTGGATCCGGCTCTTATCGCAGTGATCCGCAAGGCTTTGGTAAACATCCGCAGATACCATGAAAAACAGCTTCAGAACAGCTGGTTTACCAGCGGAGAGAACGGAACCATGCTGGGACAAAAGGTTACCCCTCTCAGCCGTGTAGGCGTCTATGTACCGGGAGGAAAAGCGGTCTATCCCTCCTCCGTGCTCATGAACATTGTTCCTGCGAAGGTGGCCGGCGTATCCCGGATCATTATGACAACGCCTCCGGGAAAGGATGGAAAAGTAAATCCCTCCACTTTGGTAGCAGCCAGGGAAGCCGGAGCAGACGAAATCTACAAGGCAGGGGGCGCTCAGGCCATCGGAGCCCTTGCCTACGGAACAAAAAGCATTCCGAAGGTAGATAAAATCGTAGGGCCGGGAAATATCTTTGTGGCCTTGGCCAAAAAGGCAGTCTACGGCTATGTAAGTATCGATTCCGTTGCCGGACCAAGTGAAATCCTGGTTCTTGCAGATGAAACAGCCAACCCGCGCTTTGTGGCGGCAGATCTTCTTTCCCAGGCAGAGCATGACGAGCTGGCTTCCGCCATACTGATTACCACCAGCCGGGAGCTGGCAGACAGGGTGGACGAGGAAGTGAAGGGCTTTGTGGAAGTCCTCTCCAGAAAGGAGATCATCTCCAAATCCCTGGAAAATTTCGGCTACATTCTTATTGCCGAAAATATGGAGGAGGCCATCGAGGCAGCCAATGCCATTGCCTCCGAGCATATGGAGATCGTCACAGCCAACCCCTTCGAGGTGATGATGAAGGTGCGAAACGCAGGAGCGATCTTTATCGGGGAGTACAGCAGCGAGCCTCTCGGCGATTACTTCGCAGGCCCGAACCACGTATTGCCCACCAACGGAACTGCGAAATTTTTCTCCCCTCTTTCTGTAGATGATTTTGTGAAAAAATCAAGCATTGTCTACTATTCAAAGGAGGCGCTCAGGGAGATCCACAAAGATATTATACAGTTCGCAGAATCGGAACAGCTTACCGCACATGCCAATTCCATTGCAGTGCGTTTCGAGGAGGAGTGACCGGAATGTCAAGAGAAGCGTCAGTAGAACGAAATACGAAAGAAACAGAAATAAAATTAAAAATCACCCTGGACGGAACCGGATATGGAGATATTGAAACAGGAGTGGGTTTTTTTGACCATATGCTGGAGGGCTTTGCCAGACACGGATTTTTCGACCTCTGCGTGAGAGTGCACGGAGATCTGAAGGTGGACGACCACCACACCATAGAGGACACGGGGATCGTGCTGGGAACCGCCATCAAAGAGGCGGCAGGAGACAAGAAAGGCATCCGCCGTTTCGGAAGCTGCATTCTTCCCATGGATGAAACCCTTGTTCTCTGCGCCGTAGATCTTTCGGGAAGACCCTGTTTTTCCTGGGATGCGGAATTTACAGCAGAAAAAATCGGGGATATGTCTTCGGAGATGGTGAAAGATTTTTTTTACGCGGTTTCCTACACCTGCGGCATGAACCTTCACATCAAGGTTCTCACACCGGGAAACAACCATCATATGGCAGAAGCCATGTTTAAAAGCTTTGCCAAGGCTTTGGACGAAGCCCTTTCCCTGGACCCCAGGATCAAAGATGTGCTTTCCACAAAGGGAAGCCTTTCATAAGGAGAAGAGAAATGAAAAAGTTAATGATACCCTGCCTGTATCTGCAGTACGAAAAGGCAGTGACAGGATTTGGACAGAGAAACCTGTTCGGAGACGGGGATGTGGAAGCGTTGGCCTCCTTTTACAGTGATAACGGCGCAGACGAGCTCCTTGTCTTTGACTTTTCCTCCGCAGATGAGGAGCATGACAAAGCGATCGCGAAAATCCGGGATATCTGTCTGGCATCTGAGATTCCCGTGATCGCAGCCGGAAATATCAAGCGTATGGAAGATGTGAAAAAACTGATCTACGCAGGCTGTGCAAAGGTGGTTCTCAATTTTTCCAAGCAGGGCAATATTGATCTTCTGGAAGAAGTATCAAAGAGATTCGGAAAAGAGAAGATGCTGGTGAGCATCTCCTCAGAGGAGGAGTTTGCAGACAATAAAGATCTGATCGAAGCCTATGCAGACGCAGTTCTTGCCCTGGATACAGTTCAGGATTCCATTGCGGCGATTTCCTCCATTCCTGTGATCCTCCACACAGACGAGGGGAAGGAGGAGGCTCTCATAAGCCTTCTTTCCACCAAAGCAGTGAGCAGCCTGAGCGGGGGATTTATCAGCAGCAGAGAAATCTCAGTGGCAGAATTTAAAGCCCGCTGCAAGGAACAAGGAATTCCCGTGGAGACATTTGAGAGCGAAATCGCCTGGTCTGAGTTTAAGCTTAACAGCGACGGACTGATTCCTGTGATCGTCCAGGATTATAAGACAGACGAGGTGCTGATGCTTGCCTACATGAATGAGGAAGCCTTCCATATGACCCTGAAAAGCGGCAAAATGACCTACTGGAGCAGAAGCAGGAAGGAGCTTTGGACAAAGGGACTGACCTCAGGCCATGTCCAGTATGTGAAGGCTCTGACGCTGGACTGCGACAACGATACCATCCTTGCAAAGGTGGCTCAGGTAGGCGCTGCCTGTCACACAGGAAACAGAAGCTGCTTCTTCAAGCCTCTCATGAAAAAAGAGTATGACGACACCAATCCTCTCAAGGTATTCCAGGAGGTTTACGACGTCATCCTTGACAGAAAAGAAAATCCGAAGGAAGGCTCCTACACCAATTATCTCTTTGACAAGGGCATTGATAAGATTCTCAAGAAAGTCGGAGAGGAATGTACGGAGATCGTAATTGCAGCCAAAAATCCGGACAAAGAAGAAATCAAATACGAGATCTCCGATTTCCTCTACCATGTGATGGTTCTCATGGCGGAAAAAGGAGTGACCTGGGAAGACATTACCAAAGAGCTGGCAAGAAGATAGAACCCGGATGATAAGTATATAAAAACGCCCCTTTCTGATCCCACGGCGGTATAGACCCGCGGGAAAAGAAAGGGGCGTTTCCTGTGGACTGAAAAATCACATTTCTTTTTTCAGCTTCCTTTCCGTATAAAAGACCAGGGCAGCAAAGGCAAGACAGCCGACTGCACTGAGAAGTAAAAACAACCTGATATGAGGGGTGCTGTAATGGAGGGAAACCTCATGGGTTCCGGGCTCAAGCTCAAGGGCCATGAACATGGTATTCGCCTTTTTAAGCTCCATTTCCTTTCCGTCCACAACTGCCTTCCAGCCCTTGCTGTATGGAATGGAAAATACGAGAGCCTTACGTTCCTTCAAGGATATCTGACAGCTCACATCCCCGTAATCTGTGGTAAGATTTTCCACCCTGTCTTCCTTCCTGTCTGCCGTATACTGGGAAAGCCGGTCCATCGGCTGGCAGTAAACGCTGAGATCCTCAAAGGAATAGCTTCCCTTCCTCTGGATGGTGAGATAGATCTTGTTTACAGGGGCAGAGGAGTAGCCCAGGTTATTTGAAAAATTGTGACGGCCGTTATAGAAATTGTTGCGGTCTGTAACCACATGGATCTTTTTGTCGATCATCCGTCCGTCAATATCCGCTGCTGCAGTAAAATAAAAATCATTGGTGACCTTTTCATCCTTGATTTCGATTTCTCTTTGTTCCTTCCCGGAAAGCGCCTCCCACTCTTTGTCGGAATAGGCGGATCTCCTTGTCACAGGCTGATAATGAAGCTCATCGAAAACAAGATAAAGCTCGCTGTCGGAAAGACCGGAAAATTCCAGAACACAGACAGCGTCGTTCTCTGTCGCCGTAATCTTCTGATCCGAAACCTGGCAGCCCCGGACAGGGCGGATCACATAATCCAGCTCCCTGGAGGTATCCTCCGGCTCACAGGTCTTAAGGCTGCTTTCCTCCAGAACAACTCCCTGCATCAGAGCCTGTTGGCGCTGCATCACATTCATGGCAAGGAAGTCCTCCCGGGAAATAGAAGAATCATAGGTATAGGCAAAGGGAAGGGCATCCGGGTCTTCATAAATAAAGATATTACGCATTGCGCCGCCCTTCATAAGATCAGGAGATTTGAGCCTCTTGACCGGTTCATATCCGTAAGGCATGAACTGTCTGCCGCCCACCTGATACTTCATGGAAAAAAGCTTCATCAAAAAGGCGCGGCTGTTCAGATTGTAGAAATTCTGTCCCATGGGCTTACAGGGGTACAGCTCATTCTGGAACCGGCTCACATCCCCGTTTGCAAGGGAAAAGAAAAACTGGCCGCCGTTTAAGGCGCTCATCACCTGGCCGTTCTGAAGGATTCCTGCGGAAACCTGGTCAAAGCGGTAATCCTCCATGTCCTCCATTCGGGAGAGAACCTCCTGTACCTTTGTGACATTTTTGCTGTAGGCGCTTCCTATATCTGCAAACTGGGAGGTATGTACGTCGTCATTCTCCGGACAGAAAAAGCACTGATACATATTGAGTAGCGTACCAGCCGAAATTCCGGTAAAGAGCAGAAGTGGGATCAGAATCTTTTTCTTCCGGAACCACGGATACCCCAGGGAAAAAACTGCCCAGAAGCCAAAAACCAGAAGAATAGAGGCAAGGTTCCAGTCATTGTGGGCATAGACATCTGCAAAAACATAAATCCCCCACAGTCCGAGAACCCCCAAAATCCCGTAAAGCTGCCTTGAGGTCAGATGAAAGAACTCCGGATAAAGCTTTACAAAAATATAGGACATCAGCATGGTAAACGCCCAGCACCAGCGGTTTGTCACATAGGAAAAGCCGTTTAACATATGGGCGACATAGGGAATGCAGAGGAAGCACATGCACATGAGAAAGCCGATTTTCATGGCAGTAAATTTTTTGCGCAGGGTGAACAGAAGAAGCACACCCAGAATTCCCACTGCGGAAATTCCGATAATCGTAAAATGTCCCTCAAACTTTCCGATGAGAGCGGGAATCAGTCTGTGATAATATACGGTCCGGTAAGAACGCATAATGTAATTCACAGCCCCGATCCGGTCTGTGCCAAGGACAGCACCGAGAGTGGGGAAAAAGATCGCAGAAGCGATCAGGACGCCTATGAGGCTGAAAAGGGCAAATCTGCCCAGATAAAAACCAAGCTCCCGGATCCGGATCTTGCCGAAAATCATGAAATACCGGTAAACTGCATAGATCACGGTGAAAATTCCCAGCATATAGAAAAAATAAAAATTGGAAAGAGCGCTTACGGCAAGGGCAAGAATATAAAGATAAGGACGTTCCTTCTTATAAACCTTGTCTACGCCGATCAAAAGCAGAGGGAAATAAATCCCCGGATTCAGGAAAAAAGGATGCTTAAATCCGGCTACAAAGCTCCACTGACAAAAGGCGTAGAGAACTGCGCCCAGCAGGGTGGGGAAGTAACCGTTTTTGTGATATCTGCTGTACAGGGAAAAGGTAACCCCTGCCAGATAAATACGCAGCAGCAAAAGTGCGTCGTAAAGGTATTCCGTATACTTATAGGGAACAGCCACGGAAAGCAGATTCAAAGGATCGCCGATGGCATAATAATGTAAGGTGGTAAGGATGTCCGAGCCATAGCCGATATGGAAATCCCACATGGGAAAGTGAAGCCTGTGCTCTGTAAAAAGTGTCTTGAGGACATCGCGGAGATAATGCCCCAGATAGGCAAGCGAAACATAGTGCTGCTTCAGTCCGTCGCCCATACGGGCCTCGTAGATAAAAGACTTTCCGCTGAGAAAAAAACCTGCAAGAATAATAGAAAGAAATACGCCTGATACAAGGGTATAAACAAGCAGATATCTCAGGAAAGGATGTTTGGAAGATTTCATGATTTTCCCCCCGGTAACAATAATAATGATAAAAAAAGTATAGAATAAATGGTATAAAATGTCAATAAAAGAAGAACTTTCCCCACAGGCTGAAAAATAACCAAAAATAAATTGACGAATAAGAAAAAAACATACATAATATCTATAAAAACAGAGTCAAAAAGGCGGAAAAAGCTAAAAAACAGAAAAAACAGAGAGAAAACAGCAAAGGAGACAACCTATGGCGAAATATGTAATGGCCCTGGATGCAGGGACCACAAGCAACAGAAGCATACTTTTTAATGAAAAGGGCGAAATCTGCAGCGTAGCACAAAGAGAATTCACCCAGCACTTTCCAAAGCCCGGCTGGGTCGAGCACGATGCCGATGAAATCTGGGCCAGCATGCTGGGAGTTGCCGTGGAGGCAATGAACAAGATCGGCGCTTCCGCTTCAGACATTGCGGCAATCGGAATCACCAATCAGAGGGAGACAGCCATTGTATGGGACAAAAATACAGGAGAGCCGGTGTACCGGGCCATTGTGTGGCAGTGCCGCAGAACCTCGGAATACTGCGATTCCTTGAAAGAAAAAGGAATGACAGAGAAGT
>DXXQ01000251.1 GCA_019416265.1 Clostridiales bacterium
ATAGTATCAGAAGGAAACTAAAATAGAAAGCGAAAACCAGTGCAACTGTTTCATGACGCATTGGTGTCTTTCGCAGAAAGACGGGTTATATAAATGGAAGAAATGTTAGGGAAAACAATAAAAGGGCTGATTTTTGATTTGGATGGAGTTATAGTATTTACAGATAAATTGCACTATTTAGCCTGGAAGGAAATGGCAGATGAAATAGGAATCCATTTTGATGAAAAAATCAACAACAGACTTCGTGGTGTCAGTAGGATGGACAGTCTTTCTATTATTTTGGAAAATTATAATGGAGATGAACTGACTCTGGAAAGAAAACAGGAGTTGGCAGAAAGTAAGAATAATAATTATAAAAAACTTCTAAATGAAATGACTCCAGGAGATGTGTCATTAGAAGTTAAAGAAACATTAAAGGAGCTTCGCAGACGCGGATATAAACTTGCCATTGGTTCGTCAAGCCAGAATGCAAAAACTATTCTTGTAAGGGTAGGGTTAATGAATGCATTTGATGAAATTTCAGATGGAAATAATATTAAGAAGTCAAAACCGGATCCGGAGGTGTTTTTAAAAGCGGCCCAGTTTTTGCAATTAAAACCAGAAGAATGTGCAGTTATAGAAGATGCGTATGCAGGTATTGATGCGGCAAAGGCGGGTGGTATGACTGCAGTGGCAATTGGGGATGCGATTTCTTACAGCAAGTCTGACGTCCGAGTGCAAAGTTTTAGAGAATTGTTAAATTATTTTAAATAAATGGACTTAAATGCATTTTTAAATTCCAGCGTTATGGAAGTTACTCTTGCACATATCATTTTGTGTTGTATAAAATTTGGTGTCAGTTAATAGATTGCATTGAGGTGAATAAAATTAATGTCTACATTTTGGCTATAAAAACATTACGGACGAAGTGGGATTGTGCGGATAATCAATCATAAAACTCACATAAAGCGAACTAATAATACACTTTATAATCGTTCGCACGAATGCAAAAGACGAATTTATGGAGGATAGATTTTTAATGAGTGTATTGCATATTTCAAAAGAATATACAGTAAGAAAACTTACAGAAAACGATGCAAAACATGTCTATATGCTATTAATTGGAAATCCTGTGTATTTTGAGTTCTGCTCATCGGATCCTTCTATAGAATCGGTGATTGAAGATATGAAAGCACTGCCTCAAAATAAAACTTATGACGACAAGTTTTATATTGGTTTTTATAAATGCGGACGATTGATTGCTGTGATGGATTTAATATATCGTTATCCTGATGAGAATACTGCTTTTATCGGCTTTTTTATGATGGACAAGATGTATCAAGGTAAAGGTATTGGCTCTGAGATAATTGAAGAGTGCTTAGTTTATCTTGAAAAGCAAGGGTTTACTTATGTTCGATTAGGATATATAAAAGGAAATAAACAAAGTAGACATTTTTGGATAAAGAATGGATTTATTCCAACAGGCATCGAAACAAATAATAGTCAGGGGACGGTTGTAGTAATGCAAAGGAAAATTGAACCCTGAATTTCAGTATGCTAGGCTACCGAATAGAAATAAGAAATCCGATAACAAAATGATAATAAAAGCCCCGCATAATTGATGAAAACATCAGTTATGTGGGGCTTTTAATGTAAATATACTATTGACATTCAATGTACTGTGTAGTACGATGTATATAAGCAAAGGAGGTATGACATGAACATAGAAAAATGGAAGTCCCAAATTGCCCGTGGGACACTGGAATATTGCATTTTGCTGATGTTAAGCAGGAAAACATACTATGGGTATGAGCTATTGCAGGAGTTAAGTAAGTATCCCATGCTGGCCTCCACAGAGAGTACGATTTATCCGCTGTTAAGGAGGCTGCAAAAAGAGGGATGTCTTCAGTCCGTATGGCAGGATTCTGCGGAGGGGCTGCCGCCCAGGAAGTATTATTCGTTGACACAGGAGGGAGAAGAATATCTTTCGGCAATGACGAAAGAGTGGACCAATCTGTTAAACGCCATATCAAATTTGAAAGGGGAATAGAACATGAACGCAGCATTAGAAAAATATTTAAACACAATTGACAGACATTTAAAGCCGCTCCCTGCATCTGAGAGAGTTGATATTGTGAAAGAAATTAAAGGCTCGATCCAGGAGATGGAGAATGAAAAGCTTTCGACAGAACAGATTTTGTCCAGACTGGGAGATCCCAAAGAACTGGCGAAAGCATATCTTGGGGATATGATCACCAGAGGAAGCGGTTTCAGCTGGAGCAGAGTCCTCACAATATGCGCCTTTTACAGTGTTGTGGGATTTTCAGGGCTGATCGTAATTCCTACACTTGCCATTATTGCGCCGGTCTTCATTCTCTGCGCAGCCATATGCCCGCTGCTGGGGGCTGCCAAGTTGATTGATTATATTTTAAATCTGGGAATTCCCTATATGGACAATATCGGTTTTCAGTTCGGTTCTACAGTCCTTGGACCGATCCCCGTATTTTTTGCATCTGTGATTACAGGAATCCTTTTATACATGGTGGGATACGGCGCCTGGAAGCTTCTGGTATATTACTGCAGAAAAGTTGGCAGCACAAAGAAAAAATTATCTGTCTGAGACAGTACGGGACGGAGAAAAAGTGGATTGTCAGGATGGTATGAAGAATGATAAGGACACAAGAATCATTTATCGGTAATTTGCTGTTACCTTCCTTGTATAAAACTAAAAAAATTGTGAAAATCCACATATGTGTTGAAAAGAAACTAAAAAAATACTATAATTATACCCATGGATAAAGTATGTCAATAAAATGACAACGGTCACTGGTGAAACAGGGCTATTGAGATGAAAAGGAGAAAAAGATTATGGTTATTTATGCTGAAAAAGATTATGCAGGCGCAAGCAGAAAAGCAGCTCACATTATGGCGGCTCAGATTATTGCGAAACCGGACTCCGTACTTGGACTGGCTACAGGCTCTACTCCTGTTGGAATGTACCAGCAGCTTGTTGAGTGGAATAAAGCGGGAGATCTTGATTTTTCACAGATTTCCAGTGTAAACCTTGACGAGTATAAAGGTCTTCCGGGAGACAACGACCAGAGCTATCGTTATTTCATGAACACAAATCTTTTTGATCATGTAAACATTGATAAAGAAAAAACTCATGTACCGAACGGTCTGATTGAAGATTCTGACGAAGCATGCGCACAGTACAATGCAACAATCGCATCTATGGGCGGTGTTGATATCCAGGTACTTGGTATTGGCGGAAACGGTCATATTGGTTTCAATGAGCCATGCGATGAGTTTATTAAAGAGACACATTGTGTAGATCTTACAGAAAGCACAATTAAAGCAAATGCAAGATTCTTCGAGAGCATGGACGATGTTCCGAAACAGGCATACACAATGGGAATCAAGAACATTATGGACGCTAAGAGAATCCTTCTGATCGCTACAGGAGCTGCAAAGGCAGACGCCCTTTACAAATCTCTGTTCGGACCGATCACACCACAGGTTCCGGCTTCTATTTTACAGCTTCATAAAGATGTAGTTGTAGTTGCTGACGAAGAAGCATTAAGCCTTATTAAGGAAAAAGGACTTCTCTGATTTTGGGCTGAAAAAAGGAGCGGATAATTACAATGATTATTAAAAATGGAAAGGTTTTTCAGGAAGATGGCACTTATGTACAGAAGGATCTCTATGTAGAGAACGGCATGATTGTCGCTTCTAAAGAAGAACTTACAGACTTAACAGAGGTAGATGCGACAGGACTTAAGGTTCTTCCGGGATTTATTGATGTACACAGTCATGGTGCAAAGGGACATGATTTCTCAGACGCTGATGTAGACGGACTGAAAAAGATCCTTCAGTATCAGAAATCTCAGGGAGTTACTTCCTATTGTCCTACCTCTATGACACTGCCGAAAGAGCAGCTTCTTAAAATCTTTAAGACTGCGGTAGATGTGGAGCTTGATGATACATGTGCGCATCTTGCCGGTATCAATATGGAAGGACCGTTTATTTCACCTGGAAAGAAAGGCGCTCATGTAGAGGGCTATATTGTAAGACCGGATGCGGGATTTTTCCGCGAGTGTAACGCAGTATGCGGAAATCTGATCAAGCTGGTTACCCTTTCTCCGGAGGTGGACGGTGCAGAAGAGTTCATCAGAGAATGTAAAGATGAAGTAAGTATTTCTCTTGGACATACAACAGCAGGATATGATTGTGCGAAGGCTGCAATGGATGCAGGCGCACATCATGTAACTCACCTTTTTAATGCGATGCCGCCATATGGACATCGTGAGCCGGGTCTTATTGGTGCAGCAGCAGACTGTCCTGAGTGTATGGTTGAACTGATCGGAGACGGAATCCATATTCATCCATCTGTTGTACGCAACACCTTCCGTCTTTTCGGAAAAGAGCGTGTGGTTCTTGTCAGTGACTCAATGATGGCTGCAGGTATGGAGAACGGAACCTATGAACTGGGCGGACAGGAAGTTACGATGAAGGATCGCAAAGCAACTCTTGCAAACGGAACGATCGCAGGTTCTGCAACAAACCTTATGGAATGTGTAAGAACAGTTATCGGTATGGGAGTACCGGAGGACGAAGCAATCTTTGCAGCTACCAGAAACCCTGCTAAGAGTATCGGAATTTATGATGTAGCCGGTTCTCTTACACCTGGTAAACGTGCAGACATTGTTCTCACAGATGAGAAACTGAATGTTGTAAAAGTATTCTGAGAAGATTTTTAATTTAAGAAATATCAAATAAAAAAGCTTTTCTCCACCGCGATAAGATGGGGAAAAGCTTTTTTCTTGAAGATTTATGATGTTTTCAGTAAAAATCAGGCTTCTTCTTTATCGTTTGTCAGATTCATCTTGTCAAGCAAATGGAAAATCAGACTTAAAATCATAGCTACGATACAGGCAAGAACCATACCGGTGAGCTGTACATTTCCAAACTTGACAGAGATTCCGGAAAGGCCTGTGACAAAGACAACGGAGGTCAGCGTTAGGTTTCTGGAACGGCCGTAATCTACCTTGGAATCCACCAGAATACGGATACCGGAAGCTCCGATCATACCGTATAACAGGAAGGAAATTCCGCCGATAACCGGACCGGGAACTGTCTGGATCAGCATGGAAAGCTTGCCGACAAAGGAGCAGATGATTGAGAGGACTGCAGCGCCGGCAATTACCCGTACACTGTAAACCTTTGTCACTGCCATAACGCCGATGTTTTCGCCATAAGTAGTAGTTGGAACGGAACCGATAAGACCGGAAAGCATCGTGGAGAAGTTATCTCCAAACAGGGAACGGTGCAGCCCCGGATCTTTTAAAAGGTCTCTTCCGACGATTTTGCTTGTGACAACCTGGTGACCGATATGCTCTGAAGTAATTACCAGGATAACCGGAAGAATAATCAAAATCGCATCCAGATCAAACTTCGGAAGCTGGAAGTTCGGCAGTGCAAAAAGAGGCGCGTTCACAACCTCGGTAAAGTCCACAATACCGCAGAGAAGAGCGGCAATATATCCTGCAATTACTGCGATCAGGATCGGAATTACAGAAAGAAAGCCGCGGAAAAGTATATTTCCGAAGATTGCAACACCGAGAGTTACCACAAATACGATTACTTTTTTGGGGTCGATCACCTCATCGAGAAGTCCGGCATTGCTTGCAGCTGTTCCGGAAAGCTCCAGACCGATCAAAGCAACTACAGGTCCCATAGCTGCCGGAGGCAGTACAATGTCGATCCAGTCAGAACCGAATTTTTTGATAATAAAGGCTACAATACATCCGCAGAAGCCCACAACTACGAAACCGCCAAGAGCGTATTCATAGCCCATTTGGGAAATAACAATGCCTGCAGGCGCCAGAAATGCGAAGCTGGAACCAAGATAGGCAGGAGCTTTTCCCTTGGTGACTGCGATGAACAGAAGTGTTCCCACACCGTTCATGAACAGCACGATCGCAGGGTTGATTCCGAAAATAAAGGGTACCAGGACTGTTGCGCCGAACATGGCAAACATGTGCTGGATACTGAGGGGAATCAGAAGGTTTACAGGTACTTTATCTTCAACTTGGATAATCTTTCGTTCTACCATTTTATTCTTTTCTCTCCCTGAAAAAGTGATTTTTATTTATGAGCAGAAGCATAAAAAAGCTCAATAAGCTTCCGTGTCATGGCAACTGCAGTGTCCATTCCCTCCACGGTGATGTGCTCGTAAGGACCGTGATAAGCGTGTCCTCCGGTACCGAGATTCGGGCATGGAAGGCCCATGAAGCTTAAGCGTGCGCCGTCGGTGCCGCCGCGGATCGGGGTGACAAGAGGCTCGATTCCTGTTTCCAGACAGGCTTTTTTTGCACAGTCGATAAGCTCCGGATATCTGGAAACAATCTCGCTCATATTGCGATACTGCTCTTTCAAGGTAAGCTTTACTGTACCCTCGCCCCATTTCTGATTGAGGCATTTTGCGATATGCTCCATAGTTTCCTGACGCTGTTTAAAGGATTCCCCATCATGGTCACGGATGATATAATCAAGCTTTGCACTTGCGACATCACCGCTCATGGAACACAGATGATAGAAGCCTTCGTATCCGTCTGTATCTCTTGGCGTTTCGCTGACAGGAAGCATGGAATCAAACTCCATGGCAACGAGAGCTGCGTTTACCATGGTATCTTTGGCAGAACCGGGATGTACATTGACACCGGTAACCTCAACGATGGCTCCGCTTGCATTGAAATTTTCGTACTGAATCTCTCCTTCTGTATCGCCGTCTAAGGTATAAGCCACATCAGCGCCGGATTTTTCCAGACTGAAATTTGTAGTACCTTCACCGATTTCTTCATCCGGTGTAAAGGTAATGCAGATGGTTCCGTGAGGAATATTTTCTTTGATAAGAAGTTCGGCAACAGTCATGATTTCGGCAATTCCGGCCTTGTCGTCAGCGCCGAGAATGGTAGTGCCGTCTGTGGTGATCAAAGTTCTGCCTTTCAGGGAGGCAAGATGGGGGAACATTTGCGGGGAAAGTGTGCGTCCGCTTGTTCCAAGAGCGAGTTCTCCTCCGTCATAATTTTCGGTAATCACAGGATTTGCCGGATGGCTGCAGAAATCGGAAACAGTGTCCATGTGTGCAATGAGACCGAGTTTTGGCGCCTGCTCATACCCCGGTGTAGCCGGAAGATGTGCATAGACATAACAAAATTCGTCAACATAGGCATCTGCGATTCCAAGCTCTTTTAACTCTTTTACAAGAAGTTCTGCAAGATCGAACTGGCATGCAGAGGATGGATTCGGTGTGCCGTTTTCATCGCTTGGTGTAAATACTTTTACATAAGATAACAGGCGTTCGTATGCTTTCATTGTTAGACTCCTTTAATTTTTTGATTCGTGACTGTAAATGCAGGAACATTTCGGCGCTCCTGCAGTGTTAAACACCACCTTAGTGTACCATAATACCTGCCGGTAGTATACAGAAATCTTTGGTTTTCAAGTGGGATACAGATAAAAATGCAAAAAAGATTGCGCCCAATGGAAAAGTATATTACCATTACAGAAAGAGGAAATGGGAGGGAACAAAAGACATGAATTATTTTGACTGTCATGTAGATACACTTACAGTAATTACCAAACCTGGGGAAACATTTGGGTCAAACAGCGGAGCGCTGGATTTGAAAAGAGTAAAGAATTTTGCGGATAAATATGCCCAGATCTTTGCCATTTTCATGGATGAAGGGGAACTGGATATGGCTCGTCCGGAGGAGCAGTTTTATCAGGCTTATAAACGTGCGGCAGAGCTTCTTGAAAACGAGAAGGAGTCGCTTGTCTGGTGTAAAAATGCAGCAGATATGGAAACTGCACATGAACAGGGGAAAGCGGCGGCATTTCTTTCTGTTGAGGATGTGGCAGTGATGGGAAGTCATGTGGAACATATCAAAGAACTGGGGATCCGTTTTGCGCTCCTTACATGGAATTATGACAATCGATATGCCTGTGGTGCTTCCTGTGATCAGAAGAAAGGGCTGAAGGAAGAGGGAAGAAATCTGGTAAAAAAATTTGTAAAAGAGGGGATTGTTCTTGATATTTCCCATCTTTCTGATAGAGGAGCAGAAGATATTTTTAACCTTACAGACGCGCCTGTTATGGCGTCGCATTCCAATATCAGAACCCTTTGTCCTCATCCGAGAAATCTGACACCGGAGCTTGCAAAGGAATTGATTCGCCGTAAAGGACTGATCGGAATGAATTTCTATGGAAACTTCATCGGAGAAAATGCGGATATGATGTCCCTTCTGCGGCATATGGATGCTGTCCTTGAAATGGGCGGTGAGGATGTGCTGGCTCTTGGAACGGACTTCGACGGCTGCAGTATTTTGCCGAAGGAGATCGAAGGGGTACAGTCAATTCCTCTTCTTTATGAGTTTATGGGGAAAAATGGCTTTGACAGACATCTTCTCGATAAAATTTTCTTTGAAAATGCCCATAGATTTGTTTTGGAAAATGTGAAATAATAGAGAAACATGGAAAAAGGATATGATAAAAGGAGACTATATATAAGATGAAATTACTGATTGTAAGACATGGGGATCCGGATTATTCTATTGATTCTCTTACGCCTAAGGGGTGGAAAGAAGCGGAATACCTGTCTGAGAAACTGACGAAACTGGATGTTAAGGCGTTTTACGTTTCGCCTCTTGGAAGAGCAAAGGACACGGCATCCCTCACCTTGAAAAAGCTGGGAAGAACTGCCGAAGTCTGCGAATGGCTGAGAGAATTTAACCCGGAAATTCGCAGACCGGATCAGAAAGGGAAGCTCAAAAATGCCTGGGACTGGCTGCCTCAGGACTGGACAGAGGACGAACGCTTTTATCAATATGATAAGTGGTTCGAGAACGAAGTGATGGAAGAGGGTAAAGTAAAACAGGAATATGAATGGGTGATTAAGAACTTCGAAGAGCTTCTTGCAAAGCATGGATATGTGCGTGAAGGACATTATTACAAAGTGGAAGAGTCAAACCATGATACGATTGTGCTGTTCTGCCATTTCGGACTGGAATGTGTACTTTTAAGCCGTCTTATGAACTGCTCTCCGATGGTTCTGTGGCATGGAATGTGCGCTGCTCCCACCTCTGTTACAACTCTTGTTACAGAGGAGAGAAGAAAGGGAATTGCAAGCTTCCGCATGAGCTCGTTTGGAGATATTTCCCATTTGTATGTTCACGATGAGCCGCCTGCTTTTGCAGCCAGATTCAGTGAAGTGTATGAGGATGAAAACGGAAGAATAGATTGATAAACAAAAAAAGCGCCGCGATGAACGGCGCTTTTACCTTTGTAAATTCTTATAGTCTGACACGGTAGAAGGTGGAGTTTACAGAACTGAATCTGCCTCTGTTGGCAACAACCTTGATCAGATAATCCTGACCTTTTTTCATGCCTGTGAGGGTGTAGCTTAAACCTGTTGTCTGTTTCACCTTCTTGTAGCTCTTGGTTCCCGGATATTTCACATAAACACTGTAGCTTGTGGCTCCCTGTACCCGTTTCCAGCCTATGGACTGGCTGGTGTTGGTATGACCTTTTTTGGAAAGCTGCGGCTGCTGTGCAATGTAGTGGGTAAGATTGGTCTTGCTGTAGGAGCGAATCTGCTTTCCGTCCTTGGAAGTAAGGATATACGGTGTAATCACCAGCTTGTAAAAATAATTTGCTTTGGGCTTATAGTAGAATCCGGTTCTGCTTTTGTTGTAATAGTGGGTGGATTTTGAGTGTGTTGCCACGTTCTCATATCTGACGCGGTATCCCACAATGTCATCGGATTTATTGCTGGGCGCCGGATTGTACATACGGATAGTAAACTTGTCATTTTTGTCAGAAGTGACACGGACAACCTTCGGTGCCTGGGTAGTGGAGTGGAAGACAATATATTTATTACTCTGATCCACCACCTTGTTGCTGCTGTCAAGCTTTACAGACTGGACACGGATGGTATAAGGTGTATCCGGAACCAGCTTGGCGATTTTACAGCTCGGGCTTTTAACAATACCGAGAAGTCTGGATTCCTTCATGGAACCCTTGTAAGGTCCGATATAAACACGGTATCCGTTAGCTCCGCTTGCTGCTCCCCACTTAAAGGAAAGTGATGTGAGGGAGGACGCAGTCATTTTTACCTTGTCTGTAGGCGGTGTGGGAAGAACCCTGCCTGCCTCCAGATCATAATCTTCCAGAACGATGGCCTCGGAGGTATCTGCTATAAATGCTCCTTCCAGTTCTCCTTCTGATGCTGCGGAAACTGCAGCCGATACCCCAAATGTGAGCAGTACGCCCAATCCCAGGGTTACTAATAATTTTTTGAATTTCTTCATATAGTTTTGCCCCCTTTCTTTTTCATAGTCAGGCTTTTATTTTGGTCATATTATAGCACAGGGAAATCAGCCTGATGTAATCTGAAATTATCCCGGTCTGCCGGAGCAGAAATTGAATAATATCATCATATCATGAAAAGGAAAGGTACACAAGAAAATTGTTTCGTCAAAAAATGGTAAATTATTGCTGTGGGTTATTCCAAAACAGATATAACTTATTCATCCCAACCGTCATAGAGACGGATATTTACAAGGATATTTCGGACAATATCGCCTTCCTGGAGGGAAAGGTCGCTTTCGTCTGAGACTGCAGGCAGATCCATTTCGTCCTCGGTAAGCTCCGCATAAATCCAGTTGTATGCTGCCTCTCCGGCGTTATCCATGGCTTCGTCCAGAGTATCGCCCTGGGCGTAACAGCATTCCAGATCAGGGAAAAAACCCTTATATTTTCCGTCCTCATCTTTGCGGAAAACCGCAGGATATATAAATTTCATTTGAAAACCCTCCTTGGTAAGAAAAATTTATTTCATCCGCAGGTTACGGTCCCAAACCGGCTTAGCCGTACCTTTCGCACGGTCTCCTGCGGGATCATGCCATGTGAACTGTAACCAGTATATACTACTTCAAAAATTTCATCAAGACAGGAATTGGAATTAAGGCTCTTATGGGATATAATTGTTTCTGAGAAAAATAGAGAATTATGGAATACACAACGGATAAAGGAGATATCGTTTATGCTTACAATAGAGATGGATTATTTTGACCTGGGGCAGATCTGTGAATCCGGGCAGTGCTTTCGGATGAATAAAATCGGGGAAAACCGGTGGAACGTGATCGCAGGGGATAAATATCTGGAGCTTACCCAGGAGAATGGAATCGTGAATTTTTTCTGCCCTGAGGAAGAATTTCTCTTTTTCTGGATTTCTTATTTTGATTTGGACAACGACTATGGAGATTACATAAAAGAAATCAATCCCCGGGACAGATATCTTACGGAAGCTGCGGAAATGGGAAAAGGCATCCGTATTCTGCGGCAGGATTTGTGGGAGATGATCATTTCATTTCTCATCTCTCAGAGAAATAATATCAAAAGGATCCGCCGCTGCATCGAGAGCATTTCCGTGGAATTCGGGGAGAAAAAAATAACGTCAGAGGGAATCGAATACTATGCCTTTCCCACACCGGAGGCTCTGGCTCTTGCAACAGAAGAACAGCTTAAAAACTGTAACCTGGGATATCGCGCCAAATATGTAAAAAAGGTTGCGGCTGAGGTGGCGGCAGGAACCGTTTCTCTGGAAACGATTGGAAACATGAAGTATAAAGACGCAAAAAAAGAACTTGTAAAATTATATGGAGTCGGAGAAAAAGTGGCGGATTGTATCTGCCTTTTCGGTCTTCATCATCTTCAGGCGTTTCCTGTGGATACGCATATTCGTCAGGCGCTGAATGTGCATTACAGAAAGGGATTTCCCCACAGAAGATATAAAAACTGTCAGGGAGTCATGCAGCAGTATATTTTTTACAGGGAACTTATGGAAACGAAAGCGGGTATCGGGAAATAAGAAAAAGTCCTTTCGGACAGCTCACGGTGAGACTGTCGGAAGGACTTTTTTGGTAAGTTAAAGCTTGCTGCTGATTCGCTGGAAGGTGATATAAAACAGGATACCTTTTGCGATGGAGGAAATGGTGAGAGCCCACCAGATGCCGTCAATGCCAAGGCCTGCGTTGGTGAGAAGCAGAGCCAGGGGGATCCGTGCACCTGTAAGGACAATGCTTATGATACTGCAGATTTTTGTTTTTCCGAGGCCGGAAAGAGCGCCCACAGTCATAAGCTCAATGCTCATAAAGGCTTCACCGATACCGATGATCACAAGGTAGCTGACAGAAATCTCAATGACATCTGCTTCATAGAAGAACATCCGGGAAATCGGTTCCGGGAATAACATAAACGCTGCGGTAATAAACAGCCCCCATGCTGCCAGGACACGGAAGGAAATGTGATATCCCTTGCGGATACGGTCTTTCCTGCCTGCGCCGTAATTCTGTCCCACAAAAGCATTCAGAGCAGCTCCGAAACCGTCTGCGGTGTTCCAGCAAAGGGACTCGATCTGTCCGCCTACACGCTGGACGGCAACGGCTCCTGGACCGAACACACCGACCATCCTTGTAAGAGCCATGGAAATCATACAGTAAACGCTTCCCTGTAAAGCGGTGGGAACGCCGATCCTGCAGATAGAACGATAATGCATGGCTGGAACAGGAGAAAAAAGACCGGGATTGTGAAGTACGTTATTTTCCGGCTTTGCGCGAAGGATTCCCCAGATCAGAACAGCCAGTACAAGGGCCTGGGCGGAAACCGTGGCGATCGCTGCGCCTGCAACCTCAAGCCGGGGAAAGGGACCGTATCCGATGATCAGGAGGGGATCGAGGATCATATTGACCACAAGTCCTGCAAGGTTGGCCAGGAAAGGTGTTTTTGAATCACCCTGAGCAGTGAAAAGCCCTGTGAGAGTGAAATTCAGGTATGAAAATATGATCAGGCCGCAGGTGATCAGCATATAACTTCTGGCACATTCATAGGTCTGTGCATCGTTGATATTAAAGAATCGGATCAGGGGATGCACAAATATTACGCAGACTGCTGCGAACAGAATGCCGAAAAGAACGGTGAGCTGCACAGAGGCGGAAGCGTATTTTTTCGCTTCCTCCCGTTCGTTTTTGCCGCAGCTCTGGGCGACATTTACCTGTCCGCCCATACGGGCAAGGGAGACAAGGCCCTGGGAAAGCCAGGTATACATACCGCCGATTCCTACGCCTGCAACGGCCTTGGAGCCAAGAAGGCCGATCCAGGCCATATCCGTGATGCTGTAGGCAGTTCCGAGAAAGGCAGAAGCCATGATGGGGACTGCAAGGGCAGTCAGGGTTTTTAAAATCGGACCGGAGGTGAGGTCCAGTGTCTTTGTTTTACTCATGATAAATCGCTTATTCTACTCCATTTTTTTTACAGATATCTTCAAGGCAGCACTTGCTGCAGTGCGGTTTTGTACGGGCAGTACAGACATCCCGTCCGTGATAAACAAGACGGTGACAGAAATCGCTTCCTTCCTCAGGAGGAATGATCCTCCACAGAGCCATTTCTACCTTTTTCGGTTCTTTGATCCCGTCCACAAGACCGATGCGGTTGGTGAGACGGATGCAGTGGGTATCGGTAACGATAGCCGGCTTGCCGAATACATCGCCCATAATAAGGTTGGCGCTCTTTCGTCCCACTCCGGGAAGCTTCAGAAGAGCATCAAAGTCATCGGGAACCTTATCCTCATACTGCTCATGAAGGATTCTCATACAGGCGCTGATGTCTCTCGCCTTACTTTTGCCCAGACCGCAGGGCTTTACAATTGCCTCGATCTCTTCCGGCCGGGCAGCGGCAAGAGCTTCCACAGTGGGGTACTTGCCGTATAAATCCTGAACTACAATGTTAACTCTGGCATCTGTACACTGTGCTGCCAGCCTGACGCTTACCAGAAGCTTCCAGGCATCGTCATAATCCAGGGTACAGCCTGCGTCGGGGTATTCTTCTTTCAGTCTCCGGATTGCTTCCAGAGCGCGCTGTTTTTTTGTCATAATCTATCCTTTCCGAGACTTGCGTCTGTTTTGCTGAAAAATGTCATTTATTGTGAAAAAACCTACCTCTGTTATCTTAATGGTTCCCGGGGATTTTGGCAAGAGAAAGATGCTCCACGCCTTGCATTTGATGTGGGGGTATATTAAAATATAGGTTATTGAGAGCAGATAGGGACATCTGCCGGATACTTAAGAAAAGGCGGGTATAATAATGAACGAGATAACAATAAGGGCTGCAAAGGCAGAAGAAGCGGAAAGAATCGCAGAAATTGAAAAGCTCTGTTTCCCTGCTGCAGAAGCTGCGGGGCTTTTGGATTTTAAGGAAAGAATGGAGGCTTTTTTGGAAAACTTCCTTGTTGCCGTGGACGGAGACACGATCGTGGGATTTATCAACGGCTGCAATACAGACAAACCGGTTCTTGGAGACGAACTATATCATGATGCGAAGCTCCATAAGGCGGAGGGGGAGATTCAGACGGTTTTTGGTCTGGACGTACTTCCGCAGTATCAGCACAGAGGAATCGGCCATCAGCTTATGAGGGCATATATCGAGCATGCCCGCAGGGCAGGGAAAAAAGCGGTGATCCTGACCTGTAAAGAGCAGAAAATTACATTTTATGAAAGCCTTGGATACAGAAAACTGGGGACAGCAGATTCCAATCACGGAGGAGCTGTATGGTACGACATGCAGTTGTGGTTCTGACGGAGGGATACCATGAAAATTCGAATGTATAATGTGGGATTCGGCGACTGCTTCTGTCTTCGGGACCGCAGAAAAAGCCTGCTTGTGGACTTTGGGACAAGCAACAGTAAAATTGAGGGAAGACCGAGAAAAGAAGCGTTTGATGTAATTATTTCGGACCTTACGACCATTGAACGCAAGAATCTTCTTCTGACGCATTTTCACCTGGATCATCTTTCCGGGCTTCTTTATATGATGAAGAACAGGAGCAGCGCCTATGAATTTGGGAAAATATATCTGCCGGATGTTTTTTCTTCAGAGGGGATGACGAAAACGCTGGTGCTTCTCCTTCTGGCAGATCTGGTGAAGGATTCCTGTCTTCCAAGCCGTCAGGTCAGTTTCTTTGCTCTTGTGGAAGCTCTGGTAAAAAAGCCCCAGAAGGTAGAACTTTTAAGCAGGGGAAAAATTTTCGAGGAAAAATACCAGGCTCTTTGGCCGGATCGTGAGATCATTCTGGAAGAAACAGAGGAAGTGTACGAAAAAATTGTGGAAAACCATGAGAAAGTGATGGAAACCCTGTGGATATTTGCGCAAAAGCTCCGGAAAATCGTATACTCTATGACAGAAGAATGCAGGGAAAAAACAGAGCTTACAGAAACGAAGATGAGAGCCTTTGACCGGGAGTTTCGGGCTATGAGAAGTACGCCTGAGTTTGCGGAGCTGTTGGATTACCTTGACGAAAAGGAAGTGAAGCTTCGCAGGTTTAAGCATAAAATAAGCGTTGTATTTCAAAATGCAAAGGACGGAGAGCTGAATCTTCTTTTTACAGGAGATATACAGCCGAAGCATATGGAAATGATCGCTTCAAACTATGATGGGAAGCTTCCTCTTTTTGACCATTACTGGTGCATAAAAGTGCCTTATCACGGAATACAGGAATATTATTTTGACTTCTCTGAATATACCCCGGAAAATATGCTTATTTCCAATGGGATCCACTTTGCAAACAGCAAAAAACAATCCAGGGAGCTTCGCACTTCTCCACAGTACGGAGGGCTGTTTTACATTAATGATACCCATATGTACTGCTCCAACTGTGACTGCTGTGACGGCTATCAGGATGGCTGCAGCTGTAAGGAATGTGATATTATATCTCCTGCTTATTATAAGGATATTTAAAAGAGAAAGAAGCTGTACACTGGTTTTATATAAGGAGTGAGTGGAAGTGATTTACGATTTTGAACAGGCAAAAGAAGCCTTTGAAACATATCTGGATGGCTATGACAGGACGCAGCCGAAGATACAGTTAAAAATCATACATACCTATGGAGTGGTGGAGGCTGCCGGAAAAATAGCGGGCAGAATGAAGCTTTCCAGGGAAGACAGAGAGCTGGCAGAGATCATTGCACTGCTCCATGATATCGGACGTTTCGAGCAGCTGAAAAGATTTGACAGTTTTCAGCCTGAAACGATGAATCATGCGGCATTCGGGGCAGAGCTTCTCTTTGGCGAACAAAAAATGATCCGAAGATTTGTAAAAGATGATACCTGGGACGAGTTGATCTGTACGGCAATTGCAAAGCACAGCGACTTTAAACTGGAAGGGATAACAGATGAAAGAACGCTTCTTCATGCCCGTCTGATCCGGGATGCGGATAAGCTGGACAATTGTCGTGTAAAGCTGGAGGAGTCTCTGGAAGTTTTATTAGGAGAGACTGCTTCGGAGGTAGGAAAAGAGGAAATTTCTCCTAAAGTATGGGAATATTGTCTTAACAGGGAATCGGTTTTATCTGCAGACAGAAAGACAAAAATGGATTACTGGATCTCTTATATGGCACAGTATTTTGACATTAATTTCCGGGAAACCCGTGAGATTATTATGGAAAATAATTACAACCGGCGTATTGCAGACAGAATACCTTATGAGAATCCGGATACTGCAGAAAAGGTGGAGATTCTTGTAAAAATGTTAGAATGTATTTAAAGAATCTGAAGAATGATATGAGGTGATGACAGTTGAAGGCGATTGCAGATCTTCACATCCACTCCCGATATTCCATGGCGACAAGCAAAGACGGAACGCCTGAAAATCTGGAGCTTTGGGCAAGAAAAAAGGGGATTTCCATTCTTGGAACAGGAGACTTTACCCATGAAAAATGGAGAGAAGAGCTGAAAGAGGCTATGGTTTCCGCAGAGGATGGATTTTATAAATTAAAGGATGAAAAACGTCTGCCGGAAGCAGAAAAGATGAAAGATCAGACAGTAAGATTTGTGGTTTCCGGAGAGATAAGCTGTATTTACAAGAAGAATGGAAAAACCAGAAAAGCACACCATCTGATTCTTCTGCCCGGAATTGAGGAAGCAGAAAAGATGGCGAAAAAGCTGGAGAAAATAGGGAATATTCATTCAGACGGAAGACCGATTCTAGGACTGGACAGCCGTGATCTTCTGGAAATCATGTTAGAGGCAAGCCCTGAAGGAATCTTTATTCCCGCCCATATCTGGACGCCTCATTTCTCTGTTCTTGGTGCGAAATCCGGATTCGATTCCCTGGAAGAATGCTTTGAGGATCTGACACCCTATATACATGCACTGGAGACAGGGCTGTCTTCCGATCCTCCTATGAACTGGAGGATCTCGTCGCTGGATCGGTATCAGCTGGTGTCCAATTCAGATGCACATTCGCCGTCAAAGATAGGAAGAGAAGCCAATCTTCTGGATATAGAGCTGTCTTATGAAGGTCTTTCTCGTGCTCTGTGCAGAGGGGAAGGGCTTCTGGGAACTGTGGAATTTTTCCCTGAAGAGGGGAAATATCATTACGACGGACATAGAAAGTGCGAGGTCTGTCTGACACCGGAAGAAGCAGAAAAAATGGGGAATATCTGTCCTGTATGCGGGAAAAAACTGACCATGGGTGTGGAACACAGGATAGAGCAGCTTGCAGACCGTAAATACGGATACAGAAAAGAAAATGCGAAAGAATTTGAAAGTCTGGTTCCGTTGGCAGAGGTGATCGCTTCCTGTATGGGATATTCCTCCGGAAGTAAAAAAGTACAGAGCTGCTACGAAAATATGTTGGAAAAACTGGGACCGGAATTTGAAATTCTCCGAAGGGTTCCGGCAGAGGATATCAAGGCAGTTTCCGATGAAAATGTGGCGGCTGGGATTGAAGGAATCCGTCAAAAAAAGGTGAAAAAAATCCCGGGATTTGACGGAAAATACGGAAAAATTTTGTTCTGATTTGTGAAAAAATAAGGTATATTTTTTGGAAAAAAAGGTGTATACTTTGAAAAAATATGCCTTGTCCATAATAAAAAGGAGAAGAAATGAGCAAAAAAATTGGTGTTATTTCAGATACACATGGACTTTTACGGCTGAATGTAATGGAAATTCTTCAGACCTGTGACTGTATCATTCACGCAGGAGATTTTGACAGGGAAGAGATTCTGGAGGCAATCCAGCCTCTGGCTTCCATTTATGCAGTGAAAGGGAATAACGATTTCTGGGCAAGAAAACTCCGCAGAAGTCTCACCTTTACAATTGAAGGGGTGAATTTTTTCCTTGTGCACGACAGGGCGGATGTTGCGAGAAATCTTGGGGATACGGATGTTGTGATCTTTGGACACAGCCACCGGTATTTCAATGAAGTGATAGACGGCAGACTCTGGCTGAATCCCGGAAGCTGCGGCTATCAGAGATTCGGCGGAGAGGCATCTATGGTTGTTATGACAGTGGATGAGGGGAAATACGAGATTGAGAAAATTGTAGTTGAAAAAGAAAGAAGGCTGTAGAATCACAGACTATAAAAAGAAAGAAGGTGTCTGTTTTTGGAAGAGAAAAAAGAAGAAAAACGGGACTGGAAAATGATTATCGGTATGACGCTTTTTATTCTTATTTTTGCTGTTATCGGAGGCTCTTTCTGGAAAATGGTAGGAAAGGAAGCTGAAAAAGTAAAGGAAGAAGAAGCAAGAGCAGAGGCTGAAGCAATTACCGCGATCTACCTGGAAACAGGAGAATATCTGAAAAAACCATTGTTTGCTGACGTTGCAAATGAGATGTTTTTTACTGCAGAGATTCCGGGGGAAGGTATCTATAACAAAAAGGGAAAGCTGATCGAAGGCGATGTACTTGAAATCGGCGATGTGGTGAAAATATACGGAAATGGAATCATAACAAGATCCGATCCCGGGCAGTATGCAGAGGTGACAAAAATGCAGAGAGTACGGCGGGCGGATCTTGAGGAAACCCAGAAATATCTGGATCTGGCAGAGGAGAGATACTGTACAGAGGATGAAAGGGAAGAAAGGCAGTAAGGAGAATAGGGAAGGATAAACGATGAAATATATAAAGCAATTTTTGATCATACTGCTGATTTCGGCGTTGGGAGAAGGACTGTATGTTCTGCTTCCTCTGCCGATCCCGGCAAGTGTTTATGGACTGGTTTTAATGCTGGCAGCTTTGATAAGTAAAGTTTTAAAGGTAGAACAGGTAAAGGAGACAGCGGATTTTCTTATAGAGATCATGCCTGTGATGTTTATTCCTGCAGGGGTTGGACTTCTGACTGCATGGGGAGATCTGAAGCCGATCTGGATACCAATTTCCGTGATCATCGTGGTCACAACAGTATTTGTCATGGTAGTGACCGGATGGGTCACACAGGCTGTAATACGCAGAAACAGGAAGGGAGAAAATCATGGCTGAGTTTATAGAAAATTCCGTGTTTTTCGGAGCTGCGATCAGTCTTCTTGCCTATGAGCTCGGTCTGATCCTCAAGAAAAAATTTAAGCTTGCAATTTTTAATCCTCTGCTGATCGCAATTCTATGCGTAATGGGAGCGCTGGTCGTTCTCGATATGGATTATGAGACTTATAATGAGGGAGGACGATACATAAGTTACCTTCTTACCCCTGCTACGGTATGCCTGGCAGTACCCCTGTATCAGCAGCTTACCTTGCTGAAAAAGAATATAAAAGCAGTTGCTGCGGGAATCATATCCGGCGTTCTTGCAAGCGGAGTCAGCGTATTTCTCCTTGCCTGGCTGTTCGGACTTTCCCATGAGGAGTATGTAACGCTTCTTCCCAAATCCATTACAACGGCAATCGGGATGGGCGTTTCCGAAGAGCTTGGAGGGATTGTGACCATCACAGTGGCTGTGATCATTATTACCGGAGTTCTGGGAAATATGATCGCAGAAACCGTTCTGAAAATAGCTCATATTGAGGAGCCGGTTGCCAAAGGGCTTGCCATTGGAACCTCCGCCCATGCGGTAGGAACTGCAAAGGCCATGGAGCTTGGTCAGGTGGAGGGCGCCATGAGCAGCCTTGCCATAGCAGTGGCAGGACTTCTGACAGTGATCGCAGCCTCTGTATTTGCCCAGCTGATGTAGCAGGAACCGTTGATAAAATACTGCAAAAATCACAAATAAAATTCCGGAAACTCCTGTATGCCAGGCGGCATATGGGAGTTTTTTTGAAAATAAACAAATGTTCTGTAAAAGCATATATATCCCGTTTTATTGGACTTATATTAGAGTATGATAACACTATACAGAAAATATGTTCGGAAAATATGTTCGATAAAAACGCCACCAGGGAGGAAAAAAAGATGTGGAATACAGAAGGAAGTTTAAGAAATGATAAAGTGATCGCATTTGCAGATTATCACGGCAGCCATGACAGGGCTGTGAAGGAAGCCGGCAGAAGCAGGAAGCTTTCCCGCACGATGGCAATGATTCTGGGGATTGCAGTGACTCTGGAGATCATGATTGCAGGTGCTATGATTTTTAATATTGATTTTCACGGTGCAGACGGTATTGCTCTTATCTTTGCCTTTATGGTATTATATTTTGGAGTGGTAGCAGTTTTGACAGATAAGTGATCCTCCGTCTCAGGGATAATGTTTGATTTGAGCCGGGACGGCAGAAACAGAGGGTGAAGGTGTGGCGAGATCTTTTGGTCAGAAAATAAAAATTCTGCATCTGATGCGGATGTTTATGGAAAAAACAGATGAAAGGAATCCTATGACAGTCAAAGAAATCATAGGGTATCTGGGAGAGTTCGGCATCAGTGTAGAACGGAAGACAGTTTATGACGATATTGAAACGCTTAGAGTTTTCGGGATGGACATCGTGAATCGGAGAGAGAAGCCGTCAGGCTTTTATCTGGCAGGAAGAGAGTTTGAGCTTGCAGAGCTGAAGATTCTGGTGGATGCGGTTCAGTCTTCCAGGTTTATTACCAGCCGGAAATCCAACCAGCTGATCCGTAAGCTTGAGGGGCTTGTCAGCGTCCATGATGCGAGACGGCTTCAGAAGCAGGTCTGTGTGGAGAACCGTATCAAGACTGCAAATGAAAGTATTTATTATAATATCGATAAGATTTATGAGGCGCTTTCTGACAACCATCAGATCAGCTTTCAGTATTATGAATGGACAGTTTCCAAAGAGATGCGCCTTCGCAGGGACGGAGCCAGATACCTGGTCAGCCCCTGGGAGATGATCTGGAAGGATGAAAACTATTATCTGATAGGTCTGGATGAAAAAAGCGGAATTGTGAAGCATTATCGGGTAGATAAGATGCTGAAGATTCATATGGAGAAGGAACCCAGAAACGGGGAGGAGCTGTTTCGCAGCTTTGATGCAGCCAGGTTTTCCTCCAGGACCTTCGGAATGTTCGGCGGCAGGGAAGAAACCCTGTGTCTGGAATTCGAGAACCGCTATGTGGGAGTTATCATCGATCACTTCGGAACAGAGGTTATGATATACAAGAAAGATGAAGGGCATTTTACCACTCTTGTGCGGGTAAATGTGAGCAGTCAGTTCTTTGGCTGGCTGGCCGGTCTTGGAGACGGGGCGGAAATTATTTCTCCTTCAGACGTAAGACAGGAATACCGGAGCTTTCTGGAGAACGCGCTGAAAAAATATAAATAAAAGATAAAGAAGTAAAAATAAACAGGAAATATAAGTTTGAAACAATGAAGTAGCGAGTAGAGAATAAATTTGAGCATCACAAATAAGCCATCGTTGTGGTGGCTAAAAATTGAATATAGACGCAACACCTAATCAGGAAGCTGGTGAAGGAGCATCTTTGATGAGATATCC
>DXXQ01000252.1 GCA_019416265.1 Clostridiales bacterium
TTGCAAAAGTTCATTACTTTTATCCTGTGCCTCTTTACGGTCTGCAATCTGCTTTTTGCATACCTCAATGTCCTGTTCTGTCATCTTACGTATCTGGTCAAATTCAGAAACCTCTTTTTCCAAATTCTCAAGTTCTCCGGCCGGATTTCCTTTTTCTGCAACAAACTCGGATTTTACTTTTACAGCTTCCTTCTTAGAAAGAAGATTCCGCTTTGTATCTGCCAGAAGCTTCTTTGCTTCCTGTTCCATCAGACCATAAACCGAAAGCCCCAATAAATTTCCAAGGATAGTCATGCGATCTTCTTTCTTAGCCTGCAAGAATAACCCATACTGGTCCTGCATGATTAAAGCGCAGCTGCGGAATGTCATTGAATCCATACCAAGGATTTTCTCTATTTCAGCCTGTGTATCTTTTATTCTCTCTGCAGACAGGTTCAGCCATTCTTCTCCATCCTTTTGCGAAATGTTCAAGGTTGCCCTGCCTGACTTCGTTCTTGTCCGCACAACCCGGAAACGCTTATCCCCAATATCAAACACAAATTCTATCGAGCCACTTCTTGCATCTTCCGTCCCTCGGATCCATGCTTTGTTATCCCCTTCTCTTGTTTCTTCGTACAGGCAATCAGCAATCGCATCCATGAAAAGGCTGCTCTTCCCTGCTCCATTTACGCCATTGATAGAGCAAAATGAAATATCAGAAAAATCAAAGCTCTCTTCTTTATAATTTCGATAGTTCTTAACCGAGATTGATACCGGTCGGAAAACTCCATGGTTCTCTGATGTCGTTTCCGACTTCATAGCAACGGAAATAATTGGTTCGCCCAGTTCAACGATCTTGTCCGTATCTTTTACGCATTTCTCAGAGAGCCATTTTTTCAAATTTAGCAACGGATCGCTTTCCTCTGACAAGAGACCTCTGTTTGCTACATCAACCATACTTTCCGCTTCAATGTCAGCTACATAGAATGCACCCATCTCATATAAATCAGACTGCAAAACCGGTATATTAAGTGCCTTTTTCTGTTCAACAGTACAGCTATATTTGATTCTGACAATTTTATCTGATACAAGGAACGGATATCCCTCTGTAAAGAGAAACTCCTTTCCCCGGCAGAGATAATTCTCAACATCCTCTTGTGACCATGTGATCGTCTGAAACTTCCTGTACGGAGTCTCATATCGCTTTCCGGATTTAAGTCTTCTTCCGTCAAATTCATGTATCCAAAATCCCCTGCTCTGTCCCTCATCGTTGAAATTCATGGCATTTATGGCGCCGGAATAGAATACATCTTCCAGTCCCTCTATGGTCTGCGGACGGTGGATGTGTCCTAAAAGAACTGCCGAATAATCTGCCGCTTGTATGGCTTCTCTTGGAATAACCGGTTCAAAATTTGAAAAGAACGAGGTTTGTCCAGATTCCATGTTGCATCCCGGCACTGTATAATGTGCCATCAAAATTGCAGGAGTCATATCTGGTATGATATTTGTATTTGAGCATTGCGCCCTTAACCCCATAACCATATCTGATATATACTTGGTCCATGTCAGATTTTCTTCCTCTGCAGACAAGCCAGGGAATTTCGCTCGAAATTCCTGTTTGTCAAACCCGGGAATACAGGCAACATCCGCTATTGGAGTAGAGATAACCTGCGGTGTAGTGACAACTGCAATTTTTTTATTCTTCGACAGCATCTTTTCCAGAACCCGAAACTGTCCGGATCCATCGTGATTCGGTGTTCCACGCATCACAACTACAAACTTTGAGCGCTCTGCCAATCCCTCGATAATCCTCGTGGCCGTAACCATTTCATCAGAGTACCTAACCGGTCCTATCTGCTCTTGGTGGAAGATATCTCCGCTAATGCACACCATATCCGGTTTTTCTTCTTCCGCCACTTTCACCATATACTCAAGGCATTTAATTGTATCAAGAGAACGGAGATTTACTCCATCCTCAATAGGACCTTTAAACTGTCCTATATGCCAGTCTGCTGTGTGTAATATTTTCATCCGTTTTTCCTCGCTTTCTCTGTTAATTTTCTAAGCTGCGGGAAGAGCAGGGAGAACTGCTCTTCTGTTAATCCGCAAAAAGAAATTCCTTCGTTTACCCATTGTTTGTTCTGAAATACCCCCATCCGGAAAGTCATGAACAGAAATTTGATTGCCGGTAGTAATCTTGATCATCTTCATTACCTGCTGCCCCCTCTCTGGCATTTAATGCACAGCGGACGTCCGTATTTATTCAATGAATATTCGTACACCCTCTCATTAATTTCAATTCCGCATCCGTCACAGAAATATCCTTCATTCTCCGACGGAGATGTCGGCTCCTTTGTATGTGGTTCATCAGGAATGTTTTCCGGAACATCCATGACATCATCCTCCGAAGCGTCACTTTGAAATGCCAAATTGTTTTCAAATGTCTCTACATCGAATGTACCTTCGTTTTCAAAATCCATTCTTTTCACCGGAAGAGCCCCCACGCCAAACATATTATTTACAGAACTTATTCCTTGGGTAAGCATCGCCTGTCTTACCGACGGCTCCGAGTAATCTGGAGAAAAAACTACTGTAGGAATTGCGAAATTTTTTTTCAGTTCCTCTTTTGTGTACGTACCTTTCACACCAAGCAAGGCTCGTATTACTCGTAGTTTTGCTCCTGTGATTGCCTTTTCCGCCCAAGTCTTTTTTAGTAACGCCATATTTACCATGACCGATCTTTCAATGTACTTCTCGCGGTCTACCTCATCAATCACATAAGCATCAACTGTTTTCCCCCACTTATTCTTTGCTTTAGTCCATGTTCCCTTGAAGATCTCTGCCGCAGCTTTGGCCTGCTTTTCATCAGTAATACCTCTTGTGGCTTTGTCAGAAAATTCAATCCTATACTTTTCTTCTTCATCTTCAAGGCAGATTTCTTTCTGATCTGTCTCCGTCCGGCAGGTCCCGTCTGCTTTTCGCATCGCTCCCTGTGCATGTGCTCGGTACGTCACCCGGTTGATGCGTTCTCCATATGTCTGCTCTGGGTTAAACTGAATTCCGGCCGCCATAGCCATTTTATTTAGTAATGGTTTAGACAACGAAAAGACGTCCGCATATATCTTGTTTCCTTTGTCGTCTTTCCTGCCAGTATCAACAGATCCGACTTTGAAAATATCTCCACTTGTTTCACTCAAATCCACCGCAACTTCTTCCACATGGAATTTATAGAATGGGTTGAGCTGAACATCTGTCGCTGTCGGGATTAACAGATTATAACCTTTGTACTCTTTTATTACTTCCGGCAATGATGCCATTACATCTTTCATATTGCTTTCCTCTCTTTCATGTGCTAAAATAAAATTGCTTTTAATTCTCATGCGCCTGATCGGCAATCGCCATCGTCAGAGTGTATTTGGTTAAAAGTTCTGACTTAATGGCTTCAATCACTAATTCAGCCAGATAGCCCGGTGTCCGTCTAACACCGTTGCAATCGCCAAAACGCTGTATTAGTGATTGGAGTTTTTTTCTTGCCGAAATCACAGCGTTTTCATAAAGCTCTTCTGGTATCTCAAATCCTATTGCATCATCAATCATCTTCTTGTCCATATCCGATCTCCTATCCATTCGAAAACATAAAATGTAAAAAATGTGATAAATCCTGCCGCTATTACTTCTCCACCAAGAGCTTCATACCCTCGTATTTCAAGAAGCTTTTCGGATATGATATGCCAAAATGCCAAACCAGCTACTATGGATACAGCAATCTCAATGGCAGAAATTGCCGCTTCCTTTATCTTTCTTACGAAAATCTGTCTTTTCCTTTTCCTCCTTTCGTTCTCTATTTTCTCGGCATCCATCTGCCTAAGGACGGCAGTTCTTGGATACCTATAGCAAATAATAATTGTTTCTTTATCATTTATCAGATCGTATAATCTAAGTACCTTCATACTGCCTCCTCAAATAAAATACTCATTTGACCGCTTTCCTCAATTTGTAACATCCTAGAAACACGCTTTGACTCTTCTTTCCTGAACTCTTTTTCCTCATTACAGTCACATTGTTCTCCCGGATCCAGATTACTTCCACATTCCGGACATGTACGATAATACATTTTCTTCCACCTCCTACTCAATCATGCAATGTTCATTGAAATATTTTTTTGGAATTCTTCCGGACGGATAAGCCTTTGTAAGTTTACCGGATGCGATGCACTCTTTTCGCATCGTGCGAATCATTTCATACGCTTTTGACCGGCTTATTCCAAGCAATTCAGTTATGTCGTTTACCATGTAATATGAACGGTTTGTACTGTTAATTTCTTTTACGATGCCAGCAGCCATACAACCGCCTCCTTTACTCTAAATTTTTTTCAGCCCAAATTTTTAAGCTCTGTGTAATTTTATTCAACTCGTCCAATGTCTTGATAATCTTGTTGAGATCTTCCTTTTCATCTTCCGTTATTACGCCATCCTCAGTAATATCAAGAAGAAGTTCTTTTGCAGCGGAAATTTTTCTGAACGATGACAAGGCCTTAATACTAATCCTGTCCAACGCCTCTACCCTAATTTCCGGAAAATCTTTTCCAAGCGGACACATATTTTTACAGTAATAAGATTTCAGCTCTGGTGCGTTATAAATATCTGACATCATCAGCACCTCATCCGGAAATGGATTCTTGCTTCCAAGTTCTATGCGTGCCAGACGACTTCTATCTATTCCAAGTTCTTCCGATGCGCCTTCTCTGCTGTTTAGGCGGTCATTGAACTTTGCCGCATTGTAACGTGCCTGGGTAAATATGTTTTCCCCTGCTTTCGTAGCATGCTTTCCCATTTAATTTTCCTCCTCGCTAAGCTAAAATATAATCAAACGATATTTTCCGTATATGGAACTGTGATATTTCTGTCCTGGCTTATCTTCTTCGCAATCTCCGGTGCATAAACTCGACCATTAACAACACCAGACACATAATTCCGGCACATACCAACACGCTCAGCCAGTTCGGTCATGTTTATATCATCATCAATCATGGATTTTTTAACTTCTTTGCACCATGTCGGAAGAGTTCGTTTCACATTTTCCACCCCCTTATCGTCTTTAAACATTTGTTAATTACATTTGTTGTTTACATTCGTTCAATTTTGTCTTAGAATAACGTTATACGTTAACAATCACAGAAAGGAGTATCAGATATGAATAATTCATCATCATGGGCCGAGCAACTTCAAAATATTGGATTGACAGAATTTTCAGATGCCAACCGTAAGATTCTGTCCAGTATCGAAAACAGCGGCGTTAAACTAAATGACGCTTCAATATTGCAAGCTTCCGCAGAAGCAATAATAAGAGCTGTATCTGTTATGATTGAAGAAAATAACAAGGCTCTTTTAGTAGAAGCCGATCAATAATTATTCAGTTGCATTACACCTTGAGTGATTGCCGTCACTCTTTTTTTTGAAAAATGTTTTAAACATTTGGTTATTACACTTTAATAATAATCCCCATTTGTGAGTTTGTCAATACTTTTTATTCACACTTTGGGATTTGAAAGGAGAACTATGATTATTCAGCGGATCTTGACCTTACTCGAAGAAAAATCCCTAAAAGCTGCTGATTTATGCAGGTCTTTAGATATAAGCACAAGTACTATGACTAATTGGAAAAACCGAGGAACAGACCCGCCAGCAAAAATGATAATCCCAATTTGTGAATTTTTAGGAGTTTCTTGTGAATACCTGTTATCTGGCGAGGAACATAATTCAGCTATTTCTTTAGAAGATGCTGAGTGGATTTCCTTAATACATCAACTACCAAGAGATGCTCAACTTGAGTTCAAAGGAGAATTAAAAGGATATATTAAGAGAATGAATCAAGAAGATGAGGGTTCAGAAAAATTGAGAAGGGCAAAATAATTCCCTTCGAGTGGTACCGGAGGGGGAAAAGATAGGTATGAAAAAAAAGAAGAAATCTTCTGGTTTATCTGAAATAATCTCAGCAGTCATTATGATTGCTATACTATCTCCAATTTTGCAAATAGCCGGAGGTATTATTTCAGTATTAATAATTGTCGCATTGCTTGTCATCGTTTGCTATATCAT
>DXXQ01000253.1 GCA_019416265.1 Clostridiales bacterium
GAAGAAGTAGTGGATCCGGAGGACATTGAAATGCTGGAAGACCTGATCGTGGCAGCTACAAATGAAGCACTGCGCAAAGTGGAGGAAGAATCCACAGCCGTTATGTCCAAGCTGACAGGCGGCCTTGGAGGAGGCTTTCCATTCTAATGGAATATTACAGCAGTCATATTAACAAACTGATCGAACAGCTTTCCCATCTTCCGGGAATCGGTGCGAAGTCTGCCCAGCGTCTGGCGTTTCACATTATGAATATGCCCAGGGAGCAGGTAGAACAGCTCACTGCTTCCATTGTAAATGCCAGGGAGAATGTTCAGTATTGTAAAAGCTGTTACACGCTCACAGATAAAGAAATCTGTCCGATCTGCAGCAACCCCAGAAGAGACCATTCCACCATTATGGTGGTGGAAAACACAAGGGATCTTGCCGCTTACGAAAAGACAGGGAAATTCGAGGGCGTTTACCATGTGCTTCACGGAGCCATTTCTCCCATGCTGGGAATCGGCCCTGACGACATTAAGTTAAAAGAGCTGATGAAACGTCTGGCGGGAGATGTAAATGAGGTGATCATTGCCACGAACTCCAGTCTGGAGGGAGAAACTACGGCAATGTACATCAGCAAGCTGATCAAGCCCACCGGGATCAAGGTGAGCAGGATCGCAAGCGGCGTTCCGGTAGGAGGAGATCTGGAGTACATTGACGAGGTGACCCTTCTGCGCGCACTGGAAGGCAGAGTAGAGCTTTAAGGGGGAATTTCTTTGGCAAGGAAAAAATCCACATCTTCTGATGTGGCAGAGAGAGCCGGCGTTTCCCAGGCGACGGTTTCCATGATCCTGAATAAGAAGTATAACGTATCTTTTTCCAGGGAAACCGTGGAGAAGGTGGAACAGGCAGCAAGGGAGCTTGGGTATCAGCTTCCAAGCCGGAAAGGCCGAAAAGAAAATAAAAAAGAGAAGCTGATCGTTGTTTTCTGTCCCACACTCACAAGTCCGTATTACGTACTTTTGCTCCAGGGAATAGAATCTGTGGCAAATAAACAGGGATTTGGAGTTTTTATCTGTAATACCCAAAGAGATGCAAGGCTGGAAGAAAAATACCTGAAGATGATGTCGGCTATGGGACCTCAGGGAATTATTTATGCCTGCAACCCCCACCCTGATTTTCAGGAACAGGTAGAGGAACTGGCAAAGGAGATTCCCCTTGTGATCATCAGCAATAAAGAAAAGACGACCACTGTGGATGCCATTAATCAGGATAACACGGTAGTCGGAAAGATGATGGCACGGCATCTTCTGGACCTGGGGCACAGGAAGGTAGCGTTTATTACGCCGCCCCTTACAAAAAGACAGTGGCAGAGAAGTAAACGCGTGGATGGCTTTGTCAGGGAATTTGAAAAAGAGGGATTGAGGGATTCCGTGATCATTAAGGCCGCAGACGAGTCCATAGACAGGCAGAGTCCTGCTATGGATACCGAATATTCCATGGGATACCGTCTGACCATGGAGCTTCTCAGGGACGGGGAAGAGTTTACGGCGATTGCCGGACAAAATGACATGATGGCGATCGGCGCGCTGGATGCTTTGCGGGAAGCGAGGCTTCATGTGCCCAGAGACGTTTCGGTTATCGGATGTGACAATATTTTTTATTCCGGTATCAGGAGGATCTCTCTTACGACCATCGACCATTTTGTTGCCCTTAAAGGAAGAGATGCCTGTGATATTATTATCCGTAAAATCGATACAAGAGACGGGTTCCTTACGGATATGATGCCTGCCAGCCTCTATAATATTGAATATACGCCCAAGCTGATTTCGAGGAAAACAACAGGATATGCAAAGATCCCAAAGGACACACAAAAAAATTAATTTAATATTCCTGTGAAAATTATTATTAATAATTTTTTGTGGAATGACAGTTGAATAACAAAAAATATACGGAAATGTTCAAAAAATTGGCTTTTATCTATGTTTTAATTAATAAAAACCATGATTATTAATAGAATATTTATTAATAAAATATACCCCTTCTTGACCTGTAAATAGATTTTGCTATAATGAAAATATCAAAGAAACCACGGTAAAACAGGAAAAACAGGAGGAAAAGAAAATGAGATTTTTTATTGACACAGCAAAGGTAGAAGACATCAAAAAAGCAAACGACATGGGAATTATCTGCGGAGTAACAACAAACCCGTCCCTGATCGCCAAAGAGGGAAGAGATTTTAACGAGGTTATTAAGGAAATTGCTTCCATCGTAGACGGACCGATCAGCGGAGAAGTAAAGGCTACAACTGTTGATGCAGAAGGAATGATCAAAGAAGGACGGGAGATCGCAGCGATCCATCCGAATATGGTAGTTAAAATTCCTATGACCGTAGAAGGACTGAAGGCTTGTAAGGCGCTTACAGCAGAAGGGATCAAGACAAATGTGACTCTGATCTTCTCTGCAAACCAGGCTCTCCTGGCTGCAAGAGCAGGCGCTACTTATGTTTCCCCATTCCTTGGAAGACTGGATGACATTTCCGTAAGAGGAACTGATCTCATCCGTGAGATTGCAGAAATTTTTGCAGTAGCAGGAATCGACACAGAGATTATTGCGGCAAGCGTAAGAAATCCTATCCATGTAACAGACTGTGCGCTTGCAGGCGCTGATATTGCAACAGTACCGTACAGCGTACTTGAGCAGATGACAAAACATCCTCTGACAGATGCAGGTATTGAAAAATTCCAGAAAGACTATATTGCAGTATTCGGGGAATAATAGTATCTGCAAATAATTAAAGGAGAAGTATAAAATGGAGAAATTAGAACTTCAGAAAATGGCAAACGAAGTCCGTAAGGGCATCGTAACATCCGTTCACGCTGCAAAGGCCGGCCATCCGGGCGGATCCTTATCAGCGGCAGACCTTTTTACTTACTTATATTTTGAAGAATTGAACATCGACCCGAAAGATCCGAAAAAGGCAGACCGTGACCGTTTCGTCCTTTCCAAAGGACATACTGCTCCGGGACTTTATTCCACCCTTGCCCACAGAGGCTTTTTCCCGGTTGAAGATTTAACGACACTTCGCCATCTTGGCTCTTATTTACAGGGACATCCGGACATGAAACACATTCCGGGCGTAGATATGTCCAGCGGTTCTCTGGGACAGGGAATCTCTGCTGCAGTAGGTATGGCTCTTTCTGCAAAACTGAGCAATGAAAGCTACCGTGTATACACTCTTCTCGGTGACGGGGAGATTCAGGAAGGACAGGTTTGGGAGGCTGCTATGTTCGCAGGACACAGACAGCTTGATAATCTTGTAGTGATCGTGGACAACAACGGACTGCAGATTGACGGAAAAATCGATGACGTATGTTCTCCATACCCGATCGACAAAAAATTCGAAGCTTTTAATTTCCATGTGATCAACGTTGCAGACGGCAATGATATGGATCAGTTAAAAGCAGCCTTTGATGAAGCGAAGGCTACAAAGGGAATGCCTACAGCGATCGTTATGAAAACAGTAAAAGGAAAAGGCGTTTCCTTTATGGAAAACCAGGCAGGCTGGCACGGAAAGGCTCCGAATGATGAGGAGTATGCAGTTGCTATGGCAGACTTAGAAAAGGCAGGTGAAGCATTATGTCAGAAGTAAAGAAAATTGCTACAAGAGCAAGCTACGGCGCAGCTCTCATTGAATTAGGAAAAAAATACGATAACGTGGTAGTTCTTGACGCTGACCTTGCTGCAGCTACCCAGACAGGAATGTTTAAAAAAGAATTTCCGGAACGCCACATCGACTGTGGTATCGCAGAGTGTAATATGGTAGGTATTGCTGCAGGTCTTGCAGCTACCGGAAAAGTACCTTTCGCAAGTACCTTTGCCATGTTTGCGGCAGGCCGTGCTTTCGAGCAGGTTCGCAACTCTGTTGCATATCCGAAATTAAATGTAAAAATCGGCGCTACCCACGGCGGAATCTCTGTAGGAGAAGACGGCGCTACTCATCAGTGCTGTGAGGATTTTGCACTTATGAGAGCAGTTCCGGGTATGGTGGTTGCCTGCCCTTCCGATGATATTGAGGCAAAGGCCATGGTAGAGGCTGCTTATCAGCATGTAGGCCCTGTGTATATGAGATTCGGACGTCTTGCCGTTCCGGTGATCAATGACAGACCGGACTATAAATTTGAATTAGGCAAGGGAATTGTCCTTCGCGAGGGAAAAGACCTTACGATTATTGCAAACGGTCTTTGCGTTGCTGCATCTCTTGAAGCTGCAGAAAAGCTTGCTGCCGACGGAATCGATGCAAAGGTGATCAATATTCATACGATCAAGCCTCTTGACGAGGAACTGGTTGTGGCAGCAGCCAAAGAAACAGGCAAGGTAGTAACTGTGGAAGAGCACTCCGTTATCGGCGGTCTTGGCGGCGCTGTCTGCGAATGTCTTGCTGAGAAAGCTCCGGTGCCTGTGAAACGTATCGGTATCAACGATGTATTCGGAGAATCCGGTCCTGCAGCAGCACTTCTTGAGAAGTATGGTCTTGATGCGGAAGGAATCTACAAACAGGTGAAAGAGTTTGTATAATTCTGCTCCCCGGAAGCCTTTGGCGGAGACAGAAGCAGGAGGATTCCCTGTGTAATGGTATCTGCCAGTGAGATCACGGTGGAGAGTCGGGTGGTGGACAGAGTAAGCTGTTCCAGGATTCCGCCAATATTTACAATTCCGGTGATATGGATATCACCTACAGGAGGGAGTTCCTTTTGAACTCCGGCACCTGGGTAAAGTGCGCCATTTGCAATGGTCACATACCCCAGGTGCTTTTTTTGTCCCAGAGAGGCATCGATGGCGATGACAAGAGCATCGGGATGGGAGGCTTTTACAGCCCTCGATATTTTGCCGAGATTCAGGGCGTGTACCGGATGCTCCAGAGTTCCGTAAACAAAAATATCCTGTTTTTCCATCCGGCTTAATTCTCTGCCTACATAAGGCCCCAGACAGTCGCCGGTCATCCTGTCTGTGCCGATACAGAGAAAGACAAGTCCGGACCATTTGCCGGGATGGTGGAGAATACATTTTTTCAGTAGATAGGCAATTTGGCTGGAAGAATGTTCGCTGTTTGCGTTTATAAAAAAAGTCATGTGATTCCTTTCTGCAGGTCTGTAATGTCTGCTTTATGATATCCTGTTTCACCGGAAAATATGCGTCTGCGAGAAAACTGTCGTTAAATTATTTGGTTTTGGGTGCAGGAAATGATAAAATCTGCGTTTTCCATATGCTATGCTGATACCCGAAGGGGTGAGGTGATATGATAGAGGTCATTTATAAAGAGGAAAACCAGGAAGAACAGGAAGAGACGGCCGTTCAGATTCCGAGAAATATACGGCAGATCGGGCAGTCGGACGAGAATTGTAAAATCTATATTGAAGACTATGTTTACACCTTTCTTGTCCGCCTGTCACGGTCAGAGGAGGGAAACTCCTCCCGGGAAGCCCAGGTAGCGGTGCTCACAGGGGAGTCCAGATGGTGGTGCGGAGCTTCTTATCTGTTTATCAGGGGAGCTCTCATTGCAGAGGGGATGGAGGCCGCGGCAGATCACATTCATTTTACAGATGAAATCTGGCAGAAGATACATGAGGAGCAGGAAAAATATTTCGGGGAACAGGAGATTGTGGGGTGGTTTTTTTCGCAGCCCCAGATACCGGTGGAGGCAAATGAAATTTTTACCAGAGTTCATCTGAAGCACTTCGGAGGAGAAAAAGTGCTCATGCTCATGGAGTCTCAGGAGAGGGAAGACGCTTTTTTTGTCTATGAAAACGGATTCATGGAAAAAAAGAGCGGATATTATATTTTTTATGAAAAAAATCCCCGGATGCAGGCGTACATGATAGAGAAAAACGACGAGCTTCACACAGAAACGGAAGAAAAATGCGAAGACAAGGCTGTGAAAAATTTCCGAAGGATCATAACGGATAAGAAACAGGATGCAGAAGAGAGAGCTTCTGTTTTTTCTTATGCGGCAACAGCCTGCCTTGCGGCAGCAGTCCTTATTGTGGGAGTGAATTTTTACCGAAATTATCAGAATATGAAAAGCATCGAAACGGAAATTCAGCAGGCATCCTCTATTATCGTGGAAGAAGTGACGCCTGTTCCCTCAGAGGCGGCAGAAAAGGAAAAAGCGGTTCCCACCCGGAAGCCGGAGGAGACTCCTGTACAGACGCCTCCGCCGGCAGAAGAGACAGAGAAGAAAGAGACGGAAAAAGCAGACCGGGAAACGTCATCAGATGAAATTTACAGGGAGGAATCGGATATCAGAAAGGCCCAGAGGAGAAAGGCGCTGGAGGCAAAAGCAGACGAAACGGAAAAAGCGGCGGTAGAAAGGACGGAGACAGAGTCCTCGGAAACCGGCAATGGAAATAGAACGACAGAGGATACGCAAAACCAAAATACAAAAAATGAGAATACAGGGACAGAGAACGCGGAAACTTCATCCGGGAAGATTCATGAGTCCTATGTGATCAAACCGGGAGACACCATTTTTCAGATCAGTATGGCCAGATATGGAAATATGGATGCCATGGCTGAAATTTGCCGTCTGAACGGTCTTTCTCTGGAGGAAATCATTTATCCGGGACAAGTAATTGTATTACCCTAGAAAAGTATGTTATAATGTTTCTGTTATAAAAACAGCAGAAGCATATAAATATGCACAAAAAGTATAAGGTAAGGATGAACGATGGCAAATACATTCAAGAATATACGAAGAAAATACAAGAAAAAAAAGCTGATGGCAGAAAAGGCAAAGCAGGCTAAGGGGTACGGAGGCGAAGCTGTGGACAGTCATCAGGCAAAACTGAGCCGCCGCAGGAAAAAAGCTGCCAGGAAGGCGCTGATAACCGCAGGGGCTGCAGCTGCGGCAGTACTCCTTGTTTTTTTCTATGTGGAAAAAAGAAGCTATAAGGATTACAGGATACTGAATACAAGTGAACAGGAGGATATTGTCTCAACGAATTACGAGGACATGGACGGCAGAATCCTCCGCTACAGCCCTGACGGAGTATCTCTTGTGTCGAATAAGCTGGAGACTCTCTGGAGTGAGACATATGAGATGCAGAATCCCATTGCAGATGTGAACGGTTCCAGAGCGGTTATCGCAGACAGGGACGGAACTCTTCTTCAGATTTACGACAAAAAAGGCAGAACCGGAAGTGTGACGACTTCCTATGCCATTGTGAAGGCCAGAGTTTCGGAAAGCGGTCTTGTTGCCGCAATTCTCGATGGGGGCGATGACACCTGGATCAATCTCTATGCGGAGGACGGAAGCCTGATCGCAGAAAACCAGACGCGTATTGAGGATCCGGGATATCCTCTGGACGTTGCAATTTCAGATGACGGAGCTGTAATGATGGTGACGTATCAGTTTGTGGACGGAGGTCAGACGACAAGCTATGTTGCTTTTTACAACTTTGGAGACGTAGGTCAGAATGAGGAGGACAGGATTGTCAGCGGCTTCACATATGAAGGAGTCGTGATTCCTCAGATTCAATATCTGGAGGGAGGCCGTTCAGCAGCTTTGCGGGACGATGGCTTTACTCTGTATAACGGCAGGCAGATTCCAAAGGAGAGCGACAGCGTGGAGGTAGATAAGGAGATCATCAGCACATTTTGCGATGATGATCTGATTGGCCTTGCTTTCAAAAATGATGACAAAAATAAACAGTATACCATGGAAGTGTATACCACAGGCGGAAAACTGAAATTCAAAAAGGATTTTAACATTCCATATACACATATTGAAATGAGCGACGGATATATACTGATGTACAACAGCTCACAGATATGTGTGATGAACAGCAGGGGCGTGGAAAAATATACAGGCTCTGTAGATGGCACGATCAAAGATTTCTTTAAAATGGGGATGAATAAATATCTTCTGGTGCTTGACAACGGAGTTCATGTAATCAAGCTGAGTTAGGAGGAGATTATGGACTGGACATGGCTTGGGATTGCAGCGGCAGCGTTTGTGGCGTTTTCCTGCTATATGGGATTTAAAAGGGGATTCGTCAGGGAGGTTGTCTCCATGTTCTGCGTGGTACTTTCCATGGCGGTCGTGTGGTTTATAAATCCCTATGTAAATGAATTTATCTGTGAAAATACTCCTGTATATGAAACAATTAAGGAAAACTGCAGGGAGATGGTGGAATCTCAGGAAAAAGAGAAAGAAGAGGAACATCCGGATCGGGAGCAGCAAAATGGCATTCTGGAAAGCCTGAATCTTCCCGGATTTCTTGTGGACGATCTGGAAGCCAATAATACGGCGGAAATGTACCGTTATCTTGCGGTGGAAACCTTTGCGGATTATGTCTCGGGTTATCTGGCGCGGGTTGCGGTGAATGGAATCTCCTTTGTGATCTCATTTATCCTTGCAACAGTCCTGATCAGGATGGTTACCTGGGCATTGAATCTGATTGCGGCGCTTCCGGTCATCAAAGGAGCGAACAAGCTTGCCGGAGGAGCTCTTGGGGCAGCGAAAGCGGTCATCTTTATCTGGGTGGCATTTCTTGTCCTTACAATTCTGTGTAATACGGAGATAGGAAAAGCGGGACTGGAAATGGTTGAAAAAGACAGTATTTTGAGTTGGCTGTATGAGAAAGATATCTTTATAGAAATCTTTATGAATATCTTATACGGTACGAAAGCCTAGTACAATGAATATAAATTAGGCGAAAAAAATAAGAAAAAATTAAAAAAAATACTTGACGTAAGGAAAAGAGAATGTTATACTGAAATCCGCTTCTGAGTGAGGCGGATTTTTCATTTTGAAACGACAAAAAAGTTTCAAAAAAATGAAAAAAAGGTGTTGACAAACAGCAAAAGACATGATAAGATGTCAGAGTTGCTGAAAACAACAATACAAAACACTTCGAAAAAACATTTTGAAAAAGTTGAAAAAAGTACTTGACAAGATGAAAACGAAGTGATAAAATAAACAAGCTGTCGCAAGACAGACAACCTTGATAACTAAACAGTGAAACACATACGATTCTCGAAAATTCTTTACACATGAGCGTTTAACGTAAGTTAAATGCGAATGCGGTTCGGTTTCGCAAGAAAGCGAACTTCATTTTTAATGAACGGTTTTCGAACCAAACAGTAAAAACGCGAGAGATAACTAAGCTAGTTGGTTGTCTTGAGCAAATCAAACACTTTATCAGAGAGTTTGATCCTGGCTCAGGATGAACGCTGGCGGCGTGCTTAACACATGCAAGT
>DXXQ01000254.1 GCA_019416265.1 Clostridiales bacterium
CACATCTGATAGGCATTTTCCAGCTCGATGATCTGAATCCCCCGATTCTCCTCCTGATAACGGTCCATCATATTATGGATGATTTTTTCTGTTGTGCCGGCATCCAGTCCAATGGTCTTGGCTATCTGGGATAATTCCACAGACTCTCCCATGGTAAAAAGAATCGCCTCAATGGCTGCCTCTGCTTTTTTTATTTCCACTCAAATAAACCTCGTTCCTGTCATTCCTCTGCAAATTCTGTCAGATTTCTCCATGTTTCCGGATCTGTTGCCACTTCCACTGAAATATCGTCGAAAAGCTCCTCCTGCTCCACATGGATATGTCCCATTTTCATCAGCTCCAGAATCGATAAAAATGTGACGATCACCTGGACCTTCGAACACTGTCTCTCCAGCAGGTCCCGGAAGCTGAAACGTCTGTGTTCCAGCGCATAATCGCGAAGCTCCAGCATCTTATCCGAAAGACTGACCTCTTCTTTCTCTATTTTGCCGAATTTGCTTCGGATGGGGTCAATCTTATCCTCCTGTCTGCGGATAATGGATTTGTAAATGGCGTTGAGTTTCTCCAGGGTCATCCCTGCAAGGAGTTCCCGGGGATCCACAGGCTCCCTGTATTTCAGAACCTCCTCCGGAATGGTAGGTTTCTTGAAATACACATTTGCCGCATCGTCCATTTTATCCTTAAGCTCATAAGACATGAATTTGTACATTTTATATTCGAGAAGCTTCTCCACAAGCTCTGCTCGCGGGTCTTCCTCCTCGCCCTCCTCATTGACCTCCTTAGGCAAAAGCATTTTGCATTTGATGTCAAGAAGGGTTGCAGCCATGACCATGAATTCGCTCATCACTCCCAGATCCGCCTCTTCCATGGCACGGATATATTCCATATACTGATCTGTGATCTCCACAATGGGAATATCGTAAATATCTATCTTATTCTTATCGATCAGGTGCAGAAGAAGATCCAGCGGACCTTCGAATACATTCAGCTTTACAGGGATTCCCATATAAGAAATCTACCTCTTTCTTCTTTTTTCGATTTTTTTCGATTCCATTCTGTTCCTCTATTCTATACGCAGCCGCCGTCTTTTTCAAGTGGTTTCATATCAATTACCAGAAGTTCGCGGGGATTGTGGATCCGGACAGGAATCGTATGTTCTCCCAGACCTGCGCTTACCAGCATATGGCTGTCCCCTTTGTGGAAATCCCCGCAGCAAAAGGGCGGAAATAAAAGATACTGAGGGCTGGTCAGACCAATATGCCTGCCCAGGCGCACCACTCCTCCGTGGTAATGACCGGAGAGAATAAGCTGCGCTCCCCATTCCAGATAGGTCTTCCCATATTTGGGATTGTGGGCAAGGAGAATATTGATATTCCCGGGTTCCGGCCTTCCGATAAGCTCCTCCATTTTTTCCAGGGTCAGCTTCGGGGAATTTGGTTTATGATAATAAATCAGGGGGATTTCCAGGCCTGCAATTGTAAACCTATCTCCCCCTATTGTAAACTCTGCTTTTTCATTGTGAAGAAAGCACACCCCCGACTGCCTGAGACACTCCTCATACTCCAGATATTCCCTCTGAAAGCTTTCCCCTTCATACAGCTTGTACTCATGGTTTCCGAGAGAATAGTAAACTTTGTATTTGTTTACAATCTGTTTTACCAGTGTTTGTGCGGGTTTCAGGGACGACAGATCACTTCTTACGATCATGTCCCCTGTAATAAGAACTCCGTCCGGCTGCAGCCTGTCTATCTCTTCCAGAAGCAGGTTGTTCTCTTCCCCGAAGACGATCCCGTGAAGATCTGTCAGCATCACGAAACGAACTCCACGGGGATTTTTTATTTTATCTGTAAAAATCTCATATCCGGTTGTGACGAATGTTTTCATATAGCTCCTTTGTCTCTGCCGAAGGATTATAGTCCTGCCTTGATCAGCCCTGCATAAACGCCGTCCTTCTTCATCAGTTCCTCATGAGTTCCCTCTTCTGCAATTCCTTCCGCAGTGAGCACCAGGATTCTCCGTGCGTTCCGGATGGTGGAAAGCCTGTGGGCGATCACAAAAGTCGTCCTGTCTTTGGCAAGCTTTTCCAGGGATTCCTGAACCACTTTTTCACTTTCATTGTCAAGAGCTGAGGTCGCCTCGTCAAAAATAAGGATGGGCGGATTTTTAAGAAAGGCTCTCGCAATGGAAAGTCTCTGCTTCTGTCCGCCGGAAAGCTTCACTCCGCGCTGTCCGATATCTGTATCGTAATCCTCAGGCATTTCCATAATAAAATCATGGGCATTGGCAGCCTTCGCAGCCCGGATGACCTCTTCGTCTGTTGCGTCCGGTTTTCCGTAACGGATGTTTTCCAGAATCGTTCCCGCAAAAAGGTATACATCCTGCTGCACGATTCCGATCTGGCGTCTCAGGTCTTCCAGACGGATTTTGCGGATGTCTGTGCCATCCAGAAGGATCTCTCCTGAGGAGACGTCGTAAAATCTCGGGATGAGACTGCAAAGAGTTGTTTTTCCGGCGCCGGAGGTTCCCACAAGGGCAACATAATCCCCTGGCTTCACTTCCAGATTTACATGAGAAAGCACTTCCTCGTTGTGATCCTCGTAGCTAAAGGATACCTCTTTAAATTCGATATCGCCCTTTGCCTTGTCAATAGATACCGCATCCGGCGCATCCTCAATATCCGGAGCAATTGCCATCATTTCAAGGAAACGGTCGTAACCGCTGTATCCGTTCTGGAACTGTTCCGTAAAGTTGACAAGCTTTGTCACAGGCTCTGTAAAATTGTTGATATAAAGGAGGAAGGTCACAAGGTCTGTAACCTCCAGACTTCCGTCTGTCAGGAAGAATGCGCCTGCAATGAGAGACGCCACTGTGATCAGAGTCGTAAAGGCGTCCATGCCTGAATGATACCCTGCCATATAGCGGTAGGACAGGCGTTTCGCAGCCACGAAGCGGTCATTGCCTCTGGCAAACTTCTCCATCTCCCTCTGCTCGTTTCCGAAGGATTTCACCACACGGATCCCCGCAAGGCTGTCTTCTATCTGACTGTTGATATCTGCGATTCTTGCACGGTTTTCTTTGAAGGCATGTTTCATCCTTCTGTTGTAAATAAGCGCATAAAACAGCATGACAACCACAATAGCCAGACAGATCAGAGACATCTTCCAGTTTACATTCAGAAGAATGATCATAGCGCCGATGAGCTTGATCACGGAAATCACGATATCCTCCGGTCCGTGGTGCAGAAGCTCACTGATGTCAAAAAGGTCATTGGTGATCCTTGATAAAAGATGACCTACCTTCTGATTATCGTAGAAAGCAAAGGAAAGCTTCTGATAGTGGCTGAAAATTTCATTTCTCATATCATGTTCAATGTAGGCACCCATCATATGTCCATAATATGTGATGAAAAACCGGCTTCCAAGCTGAACCAGAATCAGACCGATCATAATCAGGCCGATTTTCAGAATGGCGATTTTTGCTTCACTCAGAGACATTTCTCCTACTGAATTCATGACATAGCGAACCAGGAGCGGGATTACCAGGGTTACCGCCGCTCCCAGAACTGCAAAGAACAGGTCTGCCAGAAACAGGCCTTTATAGGGCTTATAATATCCTGCCAGTAATTTTAATTTGTTTTGTTTTTTTTCTTTTGTCATCGTAGTCCCTCCATAATGTCCATACAGAGTTTATTATAACTCTTTATCCAGCCATTTGTCAAAGAAGTTCCAGAATCTTTTTCACACAGTCTTTGTAGGTTATCCGGGGCACTGTTTTGTCATAGAGAATGGGGACGCTGCCGATTTCCTTTCCGTCTGAGAAATAGACCAATTCCCCTGCCTGAGCTCCTTTTTTTACAGGCGCCTCCACCTCCCTGTGGATCCTGAGCTTACGGGAAATCCTGCCAATGGGATTCCCGCTGGTGTCCAGATATTTAAACTGCTTCTCCACTTTCAGGGGTACAGTGTCTTTTTTCCCTTTTCTGACCAGGACTTTCGGAAGCTCTTTTAATTTTCGGTCTATGTAGATGCTGCATCTGGAAAAACCGTAGTTCAGCATAGATGCCGCATCCCTGAAACGCACTTTATAGTCAGGAGCTGCCATAACAACAGAGATAAGGGTTATCCCCTTCCTTCCCGCAACAGCAGAAAGACAATATTTCGCCACACTTGTACTTCCTGTTTTCAGGCCCACGCAGCCCTCATAGCTCCGAATCAGCTTATTGGTATTTGTCAGTCCGAATTCCTTTGTTCCCTGCTTCGTTACATGGGTAATATTTTCCATCCAGATAGAGGAATATTCAAGAATCTTCGGATATTTTGTGATAAGCTCGCGGCTCATAACTGCAATGTCCCTTGCAGTTGTATAGTGATTCGGAGAATCTGTTAGTCCGCAGCAATCCTCAAAATTCGTATTCTCCATTCCCAGCTCTCCGGCTCTTTCATTCATTCTGCGGACAAATTCCTGTTCGCTTCCGCTGATATGCTCCGCCATGGCAACGCTGGCGTCATTTCCCGATGCAATGACAATACATTTGATCATGGTTTCCACATCCTGGGTTTCCCCTTCTTCCAGATATACCTGGGAGCCTCCCATGGATTTCGCATGGGCACTTGTGGTCACCTGTTCCTCCATGGTAAGCTTCCCCGCCTCCAGAGCATCAAAGATCAGGATCAGAGTCATGATCTTCGTGATACTGGCCGGACTTCTTCGGGTATCGGCATCCTTTTCAAACAGAACGGCTCCTGTTTCCGCTTCCATCAGTATGCCCGAGGGCGCGTCTATGAGAACCGCCTCCTGCCCTTTGTCCGCCTCCCCGGGGTCTTCTGCTGCAACAGCCGCCGGTTTTGCCAAAAGACAGACCAAAAGCAGCCACGCGCACAACACTCTGATTTTTGCCATACTTCTCCCTCTGAAACTTATACTTATATCCTATTTTAAAAAGAGCCTTGCCAAAATATGACTGTTCCGGGCCTGAAAATTCTTTTTCCCGGCAATAGAAAAAGAAATCCCCTTACGGATAATATTTTCCCAATAAGCAAAAAGCCTCCCCTTTTCGGAAACAGGTTCATCTGTGTGACCTGTTTCGAAAGGGGAGACTCTCCTGTTCCGCAATGAAATACCATGATTTTTTAAAATTTAAATACAATTCCCACAACTGCCGCAGCAGCAATATAAAAAATCGGATGTCCCTTAAATTTTTTCAGCGCTGCGTAGATTGCCACTGCAAGAACTGCCGTTTCCCATCGGAAGTTTGAAATGATCAGATCCAAACTCAGCTTTGACCAGTCAAACTCATGGAAAAACGCAAGCTGGGCAACGTTCAGTCCAGCTGCTGCGATCAAAGCCGTGGATGCCGGGCGAAGTCCTTTAAAAACTCCCTGAACAACAGGAGAGTCCTTAAACTTATCCAGCACCTTTGATATCAATATGATCACGATCACAGACGGGGCGGCAAGAGCCAGAGTCGCAAGGATCGCTCCGGGAAGCCCTGCTGTGATAAAGCCCACATAGGTGGACATATTAATCCCGATCGCCCCGGGCGTAGACTCTGATACAGCTATGAGATTCATAATATCCTGACTGGTAAACCAGCCTGTGGCCGCGCTCATCTCATAGAGGAACGGAAGGGTTGCAAGGCCTCCTCCCACTGCAAAAAGCCCTGTTTTAAAAAATTCGAACATCAAGCGAAGATACAGTGTCATGATTTTGCCCTCCCGATCAGATACATGATATAGCCTGCTGCTCCTGCTGCAATTACCAGAAATACAGTAGACAGATTTGTAAACAAAGCAAGGGCAAGCACGATCAGGAACAGGATCACTGCCTTATTGTCTGACAGGGATTTCCTGCCAAGCTTAACAACAGCGTCAAAGATCAGCACGCACACGCACACGCGGATTCCTGCAAAAGCATGGATCACCAGGGGAAGAGATGCAAAATTACTGAGAAAGGCCGCTATTGCAACAATGATCACAATAGAAGGCGATAAAAATCCCAGAGCTGCCACAATGGCTCCCATGATGCCTGCATACTTCACCCCGATAAAGGTAGAGGTATTGATGGCAATAATTCCGGGCGTACACTGTCCGATGGCATAGTAGTCCATCAGTTCTTCCTCTGTTGCCCAGTGATATTTTTCAACGATCACCTGCTGCAGCAGAGACAGCATTGCGTATCCGCCTCCGAAGGAGCATATCCCAATGCTGAAAAATACCGTGTACAGTTTCCATAATTTTTTCATTTTCTGTTTTCCTTTCTGTTGTCAGATTTCCTGTCCTTTACAGCATGGGCGCCAGAAGACGCAGAACATTCTGCATAACTCTTACAGGCATTGTTCTGCTGGTACAGAATTCCACTCCCACAGGATTACAGTATTCTATGGTATCCAGGAAATCCCGTTTGATGTCTGCAATGGCGTCATTTTTATACATCCAGACGCCGTCTTCGAAATGAAGATATAAGCTTCTGTAGTCCAGGTTGATCGTACCCACCACTGCGATCTCGTCGTCGCAGACAAAGGACTTCGCATGAAGGAAGCCCGGCTGGTATTCGTAGATCTTTACTCCTGCCTCAATCAGCTGCTGATAGTAGGACTGGGTCAGCAGGAACACCATCTTCTTGTCCGGAATCCCGGGCGTCATAATACGCACATCGATCCCGCTTTTCGCCGCAAGACAGAGGCTGGTCATCATCTCATTGTCAATGATCAGATAGGGGGTACAGATGTAGACATAGTGCTTCGCCCGGTTGATAATGTTCATGTAAACATTTTCGCCTACGATTTCATGATCCAGCGGGGTGTCACTGAAGGGCTGTACAAAGCCTGTGCCCTCAAAGGGTTCTATGTGGAACGTATGGGGAAGATACTTCTCATAGTCCACGGTCTCTCTGGAGCGAAGGACCACATCCCACATATGAAGGAACATGACCGTCATATTCCAGACTGCCTCTCCCTTGAGCATAACGGCAGTATCCTTCCAGTGCCCGAATCTTTCCTTCTGATTAATGTATTCATCTGCAAGGTTGATTCCTCCCGTGAATCCTACCCAGCCGTCGATGATACAGAGTTTACGGTGGTCACGGTTGTTCTGAATAATATTCAGGAAAGGACGGAAGGGATTAAAGACAACGCATTTGATCCCTTTTTTGCGGATCTCTTCTTCGTATTTATACGGAAGTGTGGTCAGGCATCCAAACCCGTCATAGATCAGGCGGACGTCCACACCCTGGGCAGCCTTTTTTTCCAGAATGTCAAGGATCGTCCTCCACATCACACCGTCATTGATAATGAAGTATTCAATAAAAATATATTCCTTTGCCCGGGAAAGCTCTTTGACAAGTACAGGAAACATATCGTCGCCAACCTGAAAGTATTCTGCCGATGTGTTTTCGTGAACCGGATAGCCTGCGCTCTCTGTAATGTAGGCAGACTGTCTGGAAATAGAAAAGTCCTCCTCATCCAGCTTCTTCCTTGTTTCCGGATCCTCCTCCAGATACTTCCGGCTCTCCATCCGTTTCTGCTCAAAGGCCGCCTCTGTGGCAGAAGCGATCCTGGACTCTCCAAACAGGAAATAAAGAGTCAGTCCGAAAATCGGAACCATCAGCACGAGAATCGTCCACGCAAGCTTATATGAGGGATTGATTTTTCTGTTTACAATCCACAGAACTACAATCACACAGAGAAAATTCACGGCGACGGAGATATAGTCGGAATAAGCCACAAGCCTCCATGCCATCAGAAGAATCCAGCCCAATTGGATCAGAAGAGCTACAGCCACATAAAAGATTCGATTAAACAAAAGCTTGATCAGCTTGTTGAGAAGCTGGAACAGCCCGTTTTTTTTCTTTTTCAACTCTCTTTTCTCTAAACTCACAATAGTCTCCTTCCCTTATTTTTCTTTTGCTTTTTTTATTTAAAAATCCCTGACTGTTCAGCCAGGGATTTTAAGCGCACAATTAATTATATTTACGTTTTCTTGCGGCTTCAGATTTTTTCTTACGACGAACGCTTGGTTTCTCGTAATGCTCTCTCTTGCGGATTTCCTGCTGGATACCTGCTTTCGCACAGCTTCTCTTGAATCTGCGAAGAGCGCTATCTAAAGTCTCATTCTCTTTTACGATTACATTTGACATAGACTCACACCTAACCTCCCTCCAGTTGTAGATTGTGCTTAAATACAACTGTCTGGGTATTTTTCTTGCACAAGTGATATTATATATCATAGCTGTAAGGTTCGTCAACAACTTTTGGTTAAATTTGCAAAGTTTTTTTCAAATTTTTTTATTTGATCTGGCCTTCCAGGATTCCCTTTGCTGCTTCGATGGCTTCATCCACCTTTTCAGGGTTCTTTCCGCCTGCCTGAGCCATGTTCGGACGTCCGCCGCCGCCTCCGCCAACAATGGCAGCTGCCGCTTTCACGATATTACCTGCATGTGCCCCTGCTTTCTGAGCAGACTCGGTCACCATGGAAAGAAGATTTACCTTTCCGCCGTTTACTGCTGCGAGAAGGATCACGCCCTCGCCCAGTTTTTCTTTCAGGCTGTCGCCAAGATCACGCAAACCGTTCATATCTACGCCTTCTACTTTGGCAGCAAGAAGCTTCACGCCTTTTACTTCCACAACCTTATTCATAACATCCCCAAGAGAGCCCTGAGCCATCTTGCTCTTTAAGGATTCATTTTCACTCTGGAGTGTTTTTACCTCACCCTGAAGATGGGCGATCTTTTCCACGATTTCTGCCGGCTGTG
>DXXQ01000255.1 GCA_019416265.1 Clostridiales bacterium
GAGGGGGAGATGTTGAGATTACTTTGCAAATATATTTTTATTTGGTGAGGAAAGATTTATGATAATGTTAAGGCGGGGCGCAGGATAAAAAGAGGATTTTCACATTTGCCGTCATTGATTTCCTGTCTTAATATAGTATATACTTATTAAGAACATTCTGCTCATAAATCTGAGTGTGCTGAGTAATCGCTGGGCAGCGTCGGAAGACATTGAGGATTCCGGAATAGTACTATGCGGCCAGCATCCCGGGAAGTCATAAACAGCCGGCATCCCAGAAAAGCATAAACACCCAGCCACCCGGAACAATGAAGCAGGATGTGGGAATGCTGCCGGGGAGGCAGCGGAAAATTTTACGAAAGAGGAGGTTTTACTATGAAGCGAATCAACGCGATTTATGCAAGGCAGTCCGTGGACAGGGTTGACAGTATTTCTATTGACAGTCAGATCGAGTTTTGCAGATTTGAAGTCAAGGACGCGGAGTTTAAGGTGTACCGGGACAGAGGCTACAGCGGGAAAAATACCATGCGGCCGCAGCTTCAGGAGTTGTTTTCCGACATCCGAAGAGGGGAAATCGACAAGGTCATCGTGTACAAGCTTGATCGGATCAGCAGGTCAATCCTGGATTTTTCCAATATGATGGAAATGTTTCAGCAGCATCAGGTAGAGTTCGTTTCATCAACGGAAAAATTTGATACGTCAACGCCGATGGGAAGGGCGATGCTGAATATCTGTATTGTTTTCGCACAGCTGGAACGCGAAACCATACAGAAACGGGTCAGCGACGCGTATTACTCCAGAAGCAAAAAAGGTTTTCGGATGGGCGGCAAACCACCCTATGGTTTTCGGCTGGAAGAAATTATTATGGACGGCATTCACACAAAGAAGCTGGTACCGGAACCGGAAGAGGCGGCAATCGTGCAGGAGATTTTTGACATGTATGCAGAGCCGGAAACCTCATACGGGGACATTACCAGGTACTATGCGGAGAAGGGCGTCCTTTTTTATGAGAAAGAACTGATCCGTCCCATGCTGGCGCAGCTTCTGCGAAATCCTGTATATGTAAAAGCAGACATGGAGGTCTACCGCTTCTTTGCAGAACAGGGAACGGAGATCGTGGCAGGAATCCAGGAATTTGACGGGATTCACGGCTGTTATCTGTACAGGGGAAAAGACATTACTACAAATAAGCTGCAGGATCTGGAAAACCAGCTTCTGGTAGTCGCACCCCATGAGGGGATCATTTCCTCGGAGGAATGGCTGAAATGCAGACGGAAGCTTTTGTCCAACATGACTATCCAGGCGGGAAGGACGGCCGTAAATACCTGGCTTGCGGGGAAAATCAAGTGCGGCATCTGCGGCTACGCGCTGATGAGTATCAAAAGTCCTTCCAAAAGACAGTATCTCCGCTGTTCCAAGCGTCTGAATAACCGCTCCTGTCCCGGCTGCGGGAAGATTTATACGAAGGAAGTGGAGGATTATGTTTTTCGATGTATGGTACAGAAAGCCAGGGAAACCCATGTGGCAAAGGAACTGGAACGGGCTGCCGACTGCATGGGAAAATGGGAGAGTACTCCCTTTCAGGAGAAGCGTTTCGTCCTGGACAAAATGGTCAGCATAATAAAGGTTTCACCGGGTGCAATATCTATTGAATGGAAGCTGTAGTTATAATTTTCATGGTTTTCCAATAGAATAACAAAGAGAAGATTCTAAGGGGAAGCTTATGACATATCTATGGGGCGGAATGATTTTTCTGGGGGTTATTTATGGAACCCTCACCGGAAACCTTCAGGCTGTCACAGATGCGGCGGTTTCTTCTTCCAAAGAAGCTGTCACCTTATGTATTTCCATGGCCGGCGTCACGGCTATGTGGACGGGCGTTATGAAAATCGCAGAAAATGCGGGGCTTGTAGAGCAGCTTTCCGGCAGGATGCGGCCTGTCCTTCGATTTCTTTTTCCAAGACTGAATCCCAATTCAAAAGCATGTAAATATATATCTCTTAATTTCTTATCCAACTGTCTGGGACTTGGGTGGGCAGCCACACCTGCAGGGCTGAAAGCAATGAAAGAACTGGAAAAAACAGAAGAGGAGAGATACCGGATCAGGTCATCTCAGAGAAAAGAATCCTCCGGTAAAAAACAGGAGCCCGCTGTATTGGCAGCGAGCAACGAAATGTGTACTTTTCTTATAATCAATGTTTCTTCCCTTCAGCTGCTTCCGATGAATCTCATTGCATTAAGGAGTCAGTACGGCAGTGTAAACCCGGCATTTATCGCGGCGCCGGCTTTTTTGGCGACCCTTGCCAGCACAGGAGCGGCAGTTCTTTTCTGTAAGATCATGGACAAAAGGAGACCCCCCGAACTATGAAAATTCTTACGTTTTTATCTAACCTTATGATACCCTTTTTGCTGTTTTATGTGGTGGGCTGCGGGCTTTTAAGCAGACGTGACATATACGGGGATTTTCTGGAGGGGGCGAAAGACGGGCTGAAAACAGCCGCGGGAATCTGTCCTGCACTGATCGGGCTTATGACCGCAGTGGGAATTTTGCGCGCGTCGGGTTTTCTTGGGCTTTTCGGAAATATTCTGGGGAAAATAACGGAGTTTTTCGGAATCCCCGGGGAAATCCTGCCTCTTTCTGTAGTCAGACTTTTTTCATCCAGCGCAGCCACAGGACTTCTCCTGGATATTTTTAAAGAATTCGGGACAGACTCAGCTGCGGGACTGATGGGGGCGCTGATACTGGGCTCTACAGAGAGCGTTTTTTACTGCATGAGCGTATACTTTTCTTCTGTAAAGGTGAAAAAAACAAGATACACACTGGCCGGAGCTCTCTTTGCATCTATAGCAGGAATGGCAGCGGCAGTGTGTATCGTTCGTGTGATTTTATGAAAAATCATAATTGTTATAAAAAATAAAAGATTAAACGAGATCTTTGTTCTTTTTGAGCATTTCCAGAATGATGTTTCTGGTATAAACCCCAAGGTGCTTCTGATCTTCTCTGTCAAGCTGATCAGGATAAATGGGTTTGCCGTATTCCAGAACCACATGACAGGGTTTGATGCGCGGGAAATGAGCTTCAAACATTTCGGCTGTGTTATTCATGGCAATAGGAATGATCGGGCATTTGGATCTGGTTGCGATTTTGAAGCTTCCCTCATGAAACTCAAGAAGGTCTAGTTCGTTTTCGCTGGTATTTCTGGTACCCTCCGGGAAAATACAGATGGAGATACCGGATTTGATTTTCTCAATAGCCTCGAGAATGGTTTTCAGGCCCTGCTTAATATCGGTTCTGTCAAGAAAAAGGCAGTGCAGATAGCGCATCCAGTTGGAGAGAAGAGGATATTTCTCCATTTCTTTTTTGGCAACATAACCGGTGCGGATCGGGCAGCGGGTGTAGGTGAGGAGAATATCGAAATAACTTCTGTGATTGCCGATGTAGAGTACGGGAGTATCCTTCGGCACGTTTTCCTCCCCTATGACAGTTACCTTCACTCCGGTGATCCACAGGACAAAACGAAAAACAGCCTGGATGATCCGAAGAGAGCTGATGTCTTTTTTCATAGGTGAAAATTTACCGATGATCCATTCGATGATAAGAAGAGGAATGGAAAGCACCAGGTAACCGATGACTGTGATACAGACAAAAATAAAGCGAATCATAAATTTTCCTTTCCAGATCAGTATTCTCCTTTAGGGGAACGGGCTGATCTTTTTTTGCTTAGGTAAAAAGCCTTTTCCATCATTATACGGAATGTGGCTTCCGGTTGCAATATCATTTTTCGTACATAGGCAGAGAATGACTGACATACAATAGATATTAAAGAACAGATAGGGGTGCTTTATGAAAAGAACCGCTGCTTTTGGGTGTATTGCGGCTTTTTTTGCCATAATCCTTTGCGGCTGCCGTCTGATCCGCATTGAGGAAGAACCGCGCAAACCGCTTGAATATACGATAGTGAAGCGGGAGGAAACGCCGGAAGAACTGCTGGCGCTGATCGATGAAAAAAAAGAGAAGGAGTTTCAGATGACCTATCAGACGGAGGACGCCCTTTATCTTGTCAAAGGCTACGGACAGCAGGTGGCGGGAGGATGCAGTATTCAGGTGGAAGAGGTATCTTTGTCCTCCAGTGCAGTTTTTTTTAAAACAAGACTTATGGGGCCGGAACAGCCTATGCAGGACACGAGTCCGTCTTACCCCTATATTGTTATAAAAACCGCTTTTCGAAAAGAGCCTGTGGAGTTCTCCTGAATAAGAGGGGCGAACGGAACAGAATGATAAATATAAACATAAAATAGAGGGGGAACTGCATCATATATCAGAATTGTTATAGAGGAGGGCGAAAAATGGAGTTAAAAAAAGAAAGTATAAGGGTGCTTCGGGTAAAAAGTAAGGCTGCCAGTCAGGTGACTTTTGATGAAGATTACAATGTACCGGATGCGAAGCCGGATGTGGGAAGAATGATTCAGAGCAAGGGCGGGGTGACAATGGATGAGGTTCGTCTCAGTGACGGCCGCGCTTTTCTCAGGGGAAGCCTCAATGCAGATCTTCTTTATGTGGGAGAGGAAGAGGGGAAAATTTACAGTCTGAGCGCAAAGCTTCCAATAGAGGAGGTTATGAATCTGGAGGGAATCGCAGGCGGGGATAAAATGTGCCTGAAATGGGAAATCGAGGATTTAAGCCTTCATGTGATTCATTCCAGAAAGCTGAATATCAAGGCAATCGTCACATTTTATGCGGTGGTGGATGAGCCTGCAGAAATCCGTCTTCCGGCAGCGGCAGAGGACGACAGTGTTTCTGTGAAAAAGAAAAAGGTACGGCTGATGAGCCTTCATGTACATAAAAAGGATACCATGAGGGTAAAGGAGGAGATTCATCTTGTTTCAAACAGACCTAACATCAGAGAACTTTTGTGGTATACCATAGAGGCACGGGGAATCGACCTGAGGCCTGAGGACAATGTGGTGAAGGTAAAGGGAGAGCTGGCCGTTTTTGTCCTCTATGTGGGAGATGACGAGGGAAATCCGCTGCAGTGGCTGGAATACAGTCTGCCCTTTGAGGGAGAGGTGGAGTGCCGTGACTGCAGGGAGGAACTGATCCCCAATATCGAAGTTTCCGTGATGCACCAGGGAATTGAGGTGAAGCCGGATTCTGACGGTGAGGAGAGAATTCTGCAGGCGGATGTTGTGCTGGAACTGGATATGAAGCTTTATAAAGAGGAGGAGCACGATCTTGTCCTGGATGTGTATACGCCCTTCAGGGAATGTGTGCTTCACGGGAAAAAAGAGGTTCTGGACAGTCTTCTTGTGCGGAATTCTTCCAAATGCCGTCTGACGGACCGGGTGGAGGTAAAGGAGACACAGGGCAAGGTGCTTCAGATCTGCCACAGTATGGGGCGCGTAAAAATTGATAAATCCACCATTGTGGAGGATGGAATTCAGGTGGAAGGAATTGTGCTTTTGAAGGTTCTCTATATTATCGGAAATGATGATATGCCGTTTTATTCCATGGAAACTATAATACCGTTTACCCATGTGGCGGAAGCCAGAGGAATTACCGGGGACTGTACCTGTTATCTGCAGACGGATATGGAGCAGCTTTCCACAAATATGGTGGACAGCAACGAGCTTGAGGTAAAAGCAACGGTGGGAATCAATATCCTTGTTTTAAACAGCAGGGAGGAAATGATTATTGAGAAGGTGGAGGAAAAGCCTCTCGACAGAAATAAGATCCAGAATATGCCGGGAATCACGGTGTATGTGACGGCTGCAGGGGATACCTTGTGGGATATTGCAAAGCGTTTCTACACAACTGTGGATGAAATCTGCAGAATTAATGAGCTTGAGGAAGAGGAAATCGGTCCCGGAAAACCCCTTCTTCTTGTAAAAAAGGTGGGAGGCTGAGCCTGATTCATTACAAAATATTTTATATTGAAATCCTGTTTGAAATCAGTTAAAATTGTATACAAAGTACAACACGGCAGCCGTTCCCATTCCTAATTTACGTGGAGGAACGGCGTGTCTGCCATCCGGATAGCTTCCGGCTTATCCGGGTGAAGGAAACGAAAGATGGAGGGAATTATGCGGTTACGTGCATTTGCAAAGATTAATTTAGGATTGGATATTTTGGGCAAAAGAGACGACGGATATCATGATGTGCGGATGATCATGCAGACCATCCAGATGTATGATGTGCTGGAAATCCGGAAATCGGAAACACCGGGAATTTCCCTTACAGCGAACTTTCCTTATGTGCCCTGCGATGAAAGGAATCTTGCGTATAAAGCTGCGAAGCTTCTGATGGATGAGTTCCATATTGAGGAAGGGATTTCCATAAAGCTCGACAAATTTATTCCGGTGTCTGCGGGAATGGCAGGAGGAAGCACCGATGCAGCGGCTGCTCTTGTAGGTGTGAACCGTCTGTTTAACCTCAGACTGACGGAAAAAGAACTGATGGACCGGGGAGTGAAGATTGGCGCTGATGTGCCTTACTGCATCATGCGCGGAACTGCTCTTGCGGAGGGAATCGGAGAGAAGCTTACCAGGGTTCCGCAGATGCCTCAGTGCTGGATCCTCATCGGGAAACCGGGGGTAAATGTTTCCACAAAGATGGCTTACGAGAGCATGAAGCTGGATGAGATCAAAGAGCGCCCGGACATCGATGGAATGTTGGAGGCGCTGAAAAACGGGGATCTCTGCGGAGTGACATCCAGGATGAAAAATGTGTTTGAACCGGGAATCATCGGACGCTATCCTGTGATTCAGGAGATCAAGGAGCTCATGGAGAGCCATGGCGCGCTGAAAGCATTAATGAGCGGAAGCGGGCCTACTGTTTTCGGCGTTTTTGATAAGGAAGAGAAGCTGGAGGCAGCGGCAGCAGCTTTAAGAGAGAGCGAGCTTGCCAAAACTGTTTTTGCTACACAAATTTATAACCGTAACGGAGGAGAGATATACGAATGACAAGTGACTTTTCTGTAAATATGAATGAATATCTGCCCCTCAGGGATGTAGTGTTTAATACACTGCGCCAGGCAATCCTCAAGGGAGAGCTCAAGCCTGGTGAGAGACTGATGGAGATCGCTCTTGCAGAGCGTCTGGGAGTGAGCAGAACGCCTATCCGTGAAGCCATGCGGAAGCTGGAGCTGGAGGGGCTTGTAGTGATGATCCCGCGCCGCGGAGCACAGGTTGCAAATATCACGGAGAAGGACTTAAACGATGTTCTGGAGGTTCGCATTGCTCTGGAAAATGTGGCCATTGAGAAGGCCTGCAAAAATATGACAGATGAGGATATGAGCCGCCTCTGGGTTGCAGCAAAGAGCTTCGAGCATACGATAGGAGAGGGTAATCTGGTGAAGCTTGCAGAGGCTGATGTGGCCTTTCATGAGATCATTTATCAGGCATCTGATAATAAAAGACTGATCCAGACTCTCAACAACCTCAGGGAACAGATTTACAGATACCGTGTGGAATATCTGAAGGATGGAGAGACAAGAGACGTTCTCGTGCGGGAGCACGAAGAGCTTACCAGAGCAATCAGGGAGCGGGATGTGGAACGTGCGCAGAAGATTTCTTTCCAGCATATTGAAAACCAGAGAATGGGGATCATACATTCCATACAGGCAGAAAATGAAATGAAAGAAATGGCCAAACGCCATAAATAAAACAATAAGAATCGGGTATTCTAAGAGAGATGTGAAAAGCATCTCTCTTTTTGTTTACAGGGGATGCAGGGAGGCCGAAGAGGTCTGCCCGCTTTGTTCCTGCCAAGGAGGTGGAATGGGAATGGAAAGTCATAAAATTTCGGCAGATTTAAAGGTAAATGAGGAATATTTAAGGAAACGTCTTGAGAATTGTCAGGACATCCTGATCCGTCCGATGAAGCTTGGAAAAGAAGAAAAAACAAACTGTCTGATGGTATATATCGAGGTTGCAGTTTCAAATATGATGCTGGATGATTCTGCCATCGGAAAGATGATAAATCACTTCTGGGAGGCTTCTCCTGAAAGTATTATGGAGTTTGTTTCCGAGAACAGTCTGGGAATTGCAGATGTGCAGAAGCTGCCGGATATGGAGAAGGCTATCACTGCACTTCTGGCCGGAAATGCAGTGTTTTTCTTAGACGGATACGATCAGGCTATGAAGATCTCCAGCAAGGGATATCCCAATATGGGAGTCACCCAGGCGGAGACGGAGAAGGTGCTCAGAGGTTCCAGAGAAGGCTTTTCCGATATGGTAAAGACAAGCTCTGCTCTTATCAGAAAGCGCATCCGGGATACGAGAATGAAGGTGGAACAGATGGAAATCGGAGTCCGTTCCCATACGGTGGTGCAGCTTTTATACATGGATGATCTGGTGCATGAGGGGCTTCTCGAGGAGATAAAAAAACGGCTGGATCAATTTGAAATTGACGGCGTACTAGACAGCGGAATCCTGGAACAGCTTACGGAGGATAACTGGTATTCTCCTTTTCCCCAGTATCAGACAACAGAACGGCCGGACAGGGCTGCACAGGAAATCCTCAATGGAAAAGTAGTTCTCCTTTGCGATAATTCTCCTGCAGCACTGATTCTTCCGGGGAATTTCAACAGCTTTATGGAGAGCAGCGAGGACTGGAACAATCGATTTGAAATGGTTTCTTTTCTGCGGATCCTCCGGTATCTGGCAATGATCGGAGCTACGGTTCTTCCGGGGCTTTATCTGGCTGTCATACGGTTTCACACACAGATACTGCCTGTGAATCTTATTTTATCTTTTGCACAGGCAAGGGAGGGCGTACCCTTTTCCAGCGTGGCGGAGCTTTTGTTCCTGGAGCTGTCCTTTGAGATGATACGGGAGGCTGGGGTGAGGATTCCGGGGCCTCTTGGCAATACGATCGGTATTGTGGGAGGGCTGATCATCGGACAGGCTGCTGTGGAAGCAAATCTCGTAAACCCTATGGTTGTGATCATTGTGGCCCTGACTGCCCTTGGTTCTCTGGCGATTCCCGTGGAAGAATTTGCTTCTGCATTTCGGCTTCTGAAGTACTTTTTTCTGTTTCTCGGGGGATATCTGGGGATTTACGGAATTGTGCTGGGGGCATATCTGACCGTCTCACATCTGGCAGGTCTGACAAGCTTTGGAACACCTTATCTGATTCCTTTTGTAAAAAAAGAAAGGGCTTCAGGAGTGGGAAACGGGATTCTGCGAATACCCATGAGAAAGAGAAAACAACGTCCGGTTTATGCGTCTGTGGATGAACGTATAAGACTGAAATGGAGGGAAAAAAGTTTGAAACAATGAAGTAGCGAGTAGAGAATAAATTTGAGCATCACAAATAAGCCATCGTTGTGGTGGCTAAAAATTGAATATAGACGCAACACCTAATCAGGAAGCTGGTGAAGGAGCATCTTTGATGAGATATCC
>DXXQ01000256.1 GCA_019416265.1 Clostridiales bacterium
CTTCTTAATATATAACGCTTGATTTTCCAACAAAAAACTTTTTATTTTTTCAAATAAGGGGTTGCATATTTATAAAATATGTTGTATATTATTTTTTGTCAAAAGGAAGAATCCATTCTTTTAAATGAATTTTTATGCAAACCAGTACATAAATATGCTATCAAAGCGATACTGTGCATTGCTAAACTTTAAATAAACACACAGATTATGAGGAGGAATTATATTATGAAAGAAAAGGTCGTATTAGCATACTCAGGAGGACTCGACACCACAGCGCTGATCCCGTGGTTAAAAGAAAATTTTGATTACGAAGTAATCTGCTGCTGCGTAAACTGCGGTCAGGGAAATGAGCTGGACGGACTGGAGGAAAGAGCCAAAATTTCCGGCGCTTCCAAATTATACATTGAAGACATCGTAGATGAATTCTGCGACGAATATATTATGCCCTGCGTAGAAGCCGGCGCTGTATATGAACACAAATATCTTCTCGGCACTTCCATGGCCCGTCCTGTAATTGCCAAAAAATTAGTAGAAATCGCCCGGAAAGAAAACGCAGTTGCCATCTGTCACGGTGCAACCGGAAAAGGAAATGACCAGATCCGTTTTGAGCTGGGTATTAAAGCTCTGGCTCCTGACATTAAAATCATTGCTCCATGGCGTATGACAGATGTATGGACCATGCAGTCCCGTGAAGACGAACTGGAATTCGTAAAGGCTCACGGTATCGATCTTCCCTTCGATGCAAACCACAGCTACAGCCGTGACCGTAACTTATGGCACATCAGCCACGAAGGTCTGGAGCTTGAAAATCCTGCAACAGCTCCAAATTACGACGACATGCTTGTTCTGAGCGTAACTCCTCAGAAAGCGCCGGATAAGGTAACCGATATCACCATGACCTTCGAAGCAGGTGTTCCGAAAACATTAAACGGCAAGGAAATGAAGGTTTCCGAAATCATCACAGAGCTTAACAAGCTTGGCGGCGAAAACGGCATCGGCATTATCGACATCGTGGAAAACCGTGTTGTAGGAATGAAATCCCGTGGCGTTTATGAGACTCCGGGCGGAACCATCCTCATGGAGGCTCACCAGCAGTTAGAGGAGCTGATCCTTGACCGTGAAACACTGGAGACAAAGAAAAAACTGGGCAGCCAGTTCGCGCAGATCGTATATGAGGGCAAATGGTTTACTCCTCTTCGCGAAGCAATCCAGGCATTTGTGGAATCCACTCAGAAATATGTAACAGGAGAAGTAAAATTCCAGCTTTACAAAGGCAACATCATCAAGGCCGGCACAACCTCTCCATACAGCCTGTACAACGAATCCCTGGCCTCCTTTACAACCGGCGATCTCTATGACCACCATGACGCAGACGGCTTCATTACCCTGTTCGGTCTTCCTCTGAAAGTTCGTGCAATGATGATGAAAGAAAACGAAAAAACAAATAACAAATAAATAAAAAAAGTACAGTCAACAATGGCTGTACTTTTTTTATTATGCAATTCCAAGTTCTGCTTTTTTTCTGTCCAGAATCTTCTGGAGCTCTTCCACATCATCAACCGTTATATCTTTGTCTTCCAAAAGAACCTTCAGCATTTCTACTGCGCCGATCTTTCGGTTGTGTGTACTCTCTTTCAGATAATCCTCACGAGTCAGAAGGGGTACATAGTTTCTGGCATACACCTTGCCGTTCATAGACATGCCCGCAACCTTTACGATATTCTCTTTCAAAAGAAGCTCCAGGCATCTTCTGATCGTAGGCATCTTCATTTCCGGATGAAGCTCGTTGATCTCGAATGCGGATAATGGTCTTTCCTCCTTCCAGAGAACGTCCATTACATCGTATCGTTTTCCTTTTAAAATATCCATATTTTCACTGCCTTTCTTTGTCACCATAGTATTATGATACAAAAATATCGAATAAATTGCAATTTAATATCTCTTACATTAAATTACAGAGCGATTAAAAAACTTTCTCAAAACCATGTATTTTTCCATTTTTCTCCAGGATCGGAATTTTTCACACCTTTATCTTCTTTTCTTTCAGTCTCTTATATACCCACTCACGGAACAGAGCATAGATCACGGATACCAGAGGAATAAACACCAGCATACCCACAACACCCATCAGGCTTCCGCCAAGGGTTACGGCCGCAAGAACCCAGATAGAAGGAAGTCCCACAGAGTTTCCCACCACATGAGGATAGATCAGGTTTCCTTCGATCTGCTGCAGCACCAGGAACAGTCCCAGGAATATGATCGCCTGCACAGGGCTCACCATAAGGATCAGGAAAAATCCGATCCAGCAGCCGATAAAACCGCCGAACACAGGGATCAGGGCAGTAAACGCAATGAGAACCCCCACCAGCATAGCATAAGGGAAACGGAAAACCGTCATGGTCACAAAGAACATACTTCCCAGAATAACCGCCTCAATGCACTGCCCTGTAATAAAGTTTGCAAAGGTTCTGTTTGCCAGAGAGCAGACATGAAGGGCGTAGGATACCGTCCTTTGGGGAAGAAGGGCATATAACGCTTTTTTCACCTGACCGCTCAATCTTTCCTTCTGAAGTAAAATATAGAAAGAAAAAATGATTCCGATAAACAGGTTCATCGCTGTGCTGACAATTCCCACTGTCAAGGACACGGTGGAAGTCAGAATATTGTCCAGACCGCTCTTTAATACCCTTCCAAAAGAGTCGATCAGATTCTGAGGATCAAATTCAATAGACTCGATCCACTCCAGAATCATAGGATTCTGGAACGTTTCTTCCGCCCATTCCTGCAGAACAGGCACACTTTTTTCGATCCTCTTGGCAACGCTCACGATTGTTGTAGCCAGCTCCGGAACCACAACGAGAACCACGACCATAATGATCATTACAACAAACAGCAAAGAAAGCACAAGGCTTACCGGACGGGCAAATTTCTCCGCATATTTGTTTTTCTTTTCCAGAAGCCTGCCGAAAAGATGCCTTTCAATAAATTTCATAGGCACATTTAAAATAAACGCGATGGCAGCTCCGAGAATAAACGGAAAGCCGAATCCCCATGCAAGCTTGAACATACCGAACACAAGCCTGTAGTTCTGTACCCCAAGGTATAAGAGAACGGCAAACGCGATCAGATAACGTATTTTCCTCATATTTTCCTTATCAAGATTCACAGTATCCCTCCTGTTTTTATTCTGCATTTTTTAGTAATTGAACACATTTTAGCACGAAACCTTCGGTATGTATACCTTATTTTTCCTTTGACAAAAAGCCTTCTCACTGTTACTTTTTTCTCGTTTTTGTTTTTTTCGCTCAACTTTTACTGGTATATTGTATAATTTTTCTCTCATTTTTCATTATATATCGTTATTTTTCACAAAAAGGAATTGACAGAACCGAATCTATATTCTATAATGTCTCATGTAAATATAAAACGCTTATATAATTCCATAATCGGGTGTACGTCTCTACCATCTACCGTAATAGTTGTCTATAAGTTCTGTCTGTCAAGGGGGATTTTATAGGCATTTTTTGTGCCCAATTTCTCCCGGACAAGAAAGAAGGTGTATTATGACTGAAAAAAATTTTGTACTGAAAGGCAATATCTGCTGCAATGAGACGCCAACGTCCTTTGCAATCACTCCAAATGCCTATCTGGTCTGCGAAGACGGCTTATGCGCCGGTGTTTTCAGAGAACTTCCCGAAAAATACCGTTCTCTTCCAGTGGAAGACTGGGGCGATAATCTGATCATCCCCGGCCTTACAGATCTCCATATACACGCTCCTCAGTACAGCTACCGTGGAACAGGTATGGACCTGGAACTTCTGGAATGGCTCAACACGATCACATTCCCCCAGGAAGCAGCATATGCAGATCTTGATTATGCACAGAAGGCTTATTCGATCTTTGCGGAAGATTTAAAGAAAAGTCCTACTGCAAGGGCATGTATTTTCGGCACCATGCACGTACCGGCAACAGAGCTTCTGATGGATCTTCTGGAAAAAACAGGCCTTAAGACTATGGTAGGGAAGGTCAATATGGACCGAAACGGGGTTCCGGCTCTTCAGGAAAAAAATGCCGAAACTTCTGCCCGGGATACGGTTACCTGGCTGGAAGATACCCTACATAAATACAAAAATGTACGCCCGATCCTGACACCGCGGTTTACACCGTCCTGCTCAGATGAGCTGATGGAGATGCTTTCTTCCATTCAGAAGAAATATCAGCTCCCCATGCAGTCTCACCTGTCAGAAAATCTGGGTGAAATCGCCTGGGTGAAGGAGCTTTGTCCGGATACAGAGTTTTACGGTGAAGCATATGATAAATTCGATCTCTTCGGAGGAGGATGCCCTTCCATCATGGCACACTGCGTCCACTCTCCGGATAAAGAAATCCAGCTTATGAAAGAACAGGGGGTTTATGTTGCCCACTGTGCACAGTCCAACACCAATCTCTCCTCAGGAATCGCTCCTGTGAGACGCTATCTTGACGAGGGACTTCACATGGGACTTGGCACAGACATTGCCGGAGGCGCATCTCTTTCCCTGTTCCGTGCGATCGTCGATTCCATACAGGTTTCCAAGCTTCGCTGGAGACTGGTGGACGATACCCTGAAACCGCTTACTCTGGAAGAAACCTTCTACCTGGCAACAGAAGGCGGCGGCTCTTTCTTTGGAAAAGCAGGAAATTTCAAAGAAGGATATGAATTTGATGCTCTCATCCTCGACGATACCAGTCTTCCTCATCCGCAGGAGCTCACGATCCGGGACAGACTGGAACGAATCATTTACCTCGGGGATGACCATAATATCACCGGAAAATATGTTTCCGGCAAAAAAATATTTTAAAAGGGGGATTGAATATGAATCTCGACAAGTTTTTCCATTTAAAGGAAAACCACACAGATGTGAAGACCGAAGTCATGGCCGGTATCACAACATTTATGACAATGGCTTACATCCTGGCAGTTAACCCGAACATTCTGGAAGCTTCCGGAATGGACAGAGGCGCTATCTTCACTGCCACCGCACTGTCATCCTTCATTGCCACCTGCCTTATGGCGCTGCTCTCCAACTATCCATTCGTCCTTGCTCCAGGCATGGGTCTGAATGCATACTTTGCCTACACAGTAGTTCTGGGTATGGGTTATTCCTGGCAGCAGGCTCTGGCAGCAGTTTTCGTTGAAGGTGCAATCTTCATCGTACTTTCTCTGACCAATGTGCGTGAAGCGATTTTCAACGCAATTCCGATGAACCTGAAACATGCAGTTTCCGTTGGTATCGGTCTTTTCATCGCCTTCATCGGTCTGCAGAATGCAAAAATCGTTGTAAACAATGACGCTACTCTGGTAAGCGTTTTCTCCTTCAAGGGTTCCATCCAGGGCGGCACCTTCTCCACTGAAGGCATTACCGTACTTCTTGCTCTGGCAGGTATCCTGATCACAGGAATTTTACTTGTAAAAAATATCAAAGGCAATATCCTCTGGGGTATCCTAATCACCTGGGGCCTTGGAATTATCTGCCAGCTTCTGGGTATTTACAAACCGAATCCTGAGGCAGGCTGGTTCAGCCTTCTCCCGGATTTCTCCGGCGGAATCTCTATTCCAAGTATGGCTCCGACCTTTATGAAGATGGATTTCAGTATTGTATTTACCATTGACTTCGTGATCATTATGTTTGCTTTCCTTTTTGTAGACATGTTCGACACTCTTGGAACTCTTATCGGTGTTGCTTCCAAGGCAGACATGCTGGACAAAGACGGCAAGCTCCCCAGAATCAAAGGCGCGCTCCTCTCTGACGCAGTCGGTACTTCTGTAGGCGCTATGTGCGGTACATCCACAGTTACCACTTTTGTAGAGAGTGCTTCCGGTGTTGCAGAAGGCGGACGTACAGGTCTTACAGCTCTTGTAGCTGCAATCCTTTTCGGATTATCCCTGTTCCTCTCCCCGATCTTCCTTGCAATTCCGTCCTTCGCAACAGCTCCTGCACTGATCATCGTAGGTTTCCTGATGCTGACATCTGTAACCAAAATCGACTTCAACGATATGACTGAAGCGATCCCGGCTTTCATCGCAATCATCGCGATGCCGTTTATGTACAGCATTTCCGAAGGAATCTCCATGGGAGTTATCTCTTATGTAGTAATCAACCTGATCACAGGAAAGGCAAAAGAAAAGAAGATCAGTATTCTGATGTATGTTCTTGCCTTGCTGTTCGTTCTGAAATATGTGCTTATTTAAGCCCTCACTTTTCCCGCGGGAAATCCATTATGGATTTCCCGCTTTTCATGTCTTCCAATCTCCCCGTTTCTGCTGTATAATGGTAATGTTTTGATTTTTTATCACAATTTACTACAAAGGAAGGACTTATCGTATGAAAAACACACAGGTTCCATTGAAAAATTCCCTGATGCTTTTCTTAACAGCAGCAATCTGGGGCGTCGCATTTGTGGCGCAAAGCGTAGGCATGGATTATGTAGGCGCTTTCACCTTCAACGCAGTTCGCTGCCTTATGGGAGCAGTCGTCCTGCTTCCCCTGATCTTCTTTATGAAATCCAAAGAAGAGCCAAAGCATCTGACAGCAGAAGAAAAAAAAGCAGGCAGAAAAACCCTGATCATCGGGGGAATCTCCTGCGGTGTATTCCTTTTTCTGGCAAGCAATTTCCAGCAGTTCGGAATCAAATACACCACCGTGGGAAAAGCAGGCTTTATCACCGCATGTTACATTGTGATCGTTCCGATTCTGGGACTTTTCATGAAAAAGAAATGCAGCTCCTATATCTGGGCAGCCGTTGCAATGGCTCTGATCGGACTTTACCTTCTTTGTATCAAAGACGGTTTTTCCATCGGAAAAGGCGACATCCTGGTTCTGATCTGCGCATTTTTATTTTCCCTTCACATCCTTGTCATCGACCATTTTTCCCCTATGGCTGACGGTGTGAAGCTCTCCTGCATCCAGTTCCTGGTAAGCGGAATCCTCTCCGGAATTCCTGCCCTGCTTCTGGAAAAACCGCAGTTTTCCTCTCTGATCGCAGCATGGCAGCCGCTTCTTTATGCAGGTATTATGTCCTGCGGCGTGGCCTACACCCTGCAGATCGTCGGTCAGAAGGATATGAATCCCACAGTCGCTTCCCTCATCCTCAGTCTGGAATCCTGTATCTCCGTAATCGCAGGATGGCTGATCCTCGGCCAGAGCCTGAGCACCAGAGAGATCATAGGCTGTGTCATCATGTTCTGCGCCATCATTCTTGCCCAGCTCCCTCAGAAAGACACTGCCAAAGCAGCCTGAAAATTTTTAAACCGGCACACAGGACATTCCGTCCGCTGTGTGCCGGTTTTTTTATCCGAGAAGCTTCTCTTCCCACTCTTTTTCTTTGAATCCGGTAAGCACAAAGTCTTCCCCCACAAGAATCGGGCGTTTCACAAGCATACCGTCTGTAGCAAGAAGGGCGTACTGCTCTTCCTCTGTCATTCCGGGAAGCTTATCTTTTAATCCCATATTCTTATAAAGCATCCCGCTGGTATTAAAAAACCGCTTCAGAGGAAGCCCGCTCATTTCATGCCAGCGTTTAAGCTCCTCCGCTGTAGGATTCTCCTCTTTAATATGGCGGTCTGTATACGCAATCCCGTGAGCATCCAGCCATTTCTTTGCCTTCTGGCAGGTTGTACATTTCGGATATTCTGTAAACAACATATTCTTCTCCTCCTTTTTTCTCTCAATTTTACAAAAGTATACCATGATTATACGGCCGCTTTCAACGGATTTCCGTGATTTTCTCACAATGCCCTGCCGGCAGCTTTCCCTGCAGCCTGTTTCACAGCCTACAAAAACAGCCCCGGCCAGACAGGAACTGTTCATAATATTTTCACATTTTTCCTGCCTCTTACTCTGTTGACATTAAAAATTTCAAATAGTATATTAGTTTTGTAGCTGTTGTTCCAGAGCATTTTCCCACTGATCCCGACACCAAAGACTGCCCGGACAACTGCTTATAGTAACTTATTTTTTTATTTTTTACACGTTTTATGCAAGGAGATTTTTATGATCAAAACACTTCTATCTCAGGTCAGAGAATTCAAAAAAGCCTCCTTCCTGACACCTTTTTACATGATTCTCGAAGTCTTATTCGAGATGTTCATCCCCCTTGTCATGGCTTCTATCATTGACAAAGGTGTAGGAAACGGAGACATCGGACACATTTATCGTATGGGTCTTGTCATGGCATTTCTGGCTTTTATGGGTCTGATCACCGGCATCCTGGGAGGTAAATACGGCGCTCTGGCTTCCACCGGATTCGCCAGAAATCTGCGAAAGGCCATGTACTCCAATATTCAGACCTTTTCCTTTTCCAACATCGACAAATACAGCACTGCCGGTCTGATCACCCGTCTCACCACAGATGTGACCAACCTGCAGAATGCATATCAGATGATACTGCGTATGTGCACCCGCGCTCCGGCCAGCCTGATCACGGCCATGGTCATGGCATTTCTCATCAATGCCAAACTGGCATCTATTTATCTTCTGGCAGTTATCTTTCTCGGAACCTGCCTGATTCTCATCCTTCGGAAAGCCACTGTATATTTCCAGGAAGTATTCGAAAAATACGATGACTTAAATGCCAGCGTCCAGGAGAACATCACTGCCATTCGCGTGGTAAAAGCCTATGTCCGCGAAGATTACGAAACAACAAAGTTCCAGAAGGCCTGCAACAAGGTGTATGAAATGTTCGTACGCGCAGAGAAACTGGTAGTTATGAATATGCCATTGATGCAATTCACTGTTTATGCCTGCATTCTGGGTATCAGCTGGCTGGGCGCGAAGATGATCGTAGGCTCCTCCCTCACCACAGGAGAGCTCATGAGTCTTCTCACCTACTGCATGAATATCCTCTCCAGCCTGATGATGCTTTCCATGGTTTTTGTTATGATCACCATGAGTATGGCAAGTGCAAGGCGTGTGACAGAAGTCCTGAACGAGACTGCAGACATTGCGGATCCCACAGATCCTGTCATGGAGGTTCCGGACGGAAGCATCGTTTTTGACCATGTGAATTTCAGCTATAAGAAAGAGAGCTCCGAACCGGTTCTCAAGGACATCAACCTTTCCATCAATGCCGGCGAGACCATCGGTATCATCGGAGGTACCGGAAGCGCCAAATCAAGCCTTGTCAACCTTATAAGCCGCCTTTATGACGTAACAGCGGGAAGTGTGAAGGTAGGAGGCATAGATGTAAGACAATATAATAAGGAAGCGCTCCGCAACCAGGTATCTGTCGTACTACAGAAAAATGTCCTTTTCTCAGGAACCATTCTGGACAACCTTCGCTGGGGAGACAAAAACGCCACAGAAGAAGAATGCATCCACGCCTGTCAGCTTGCCTGTGCCGACGACTTCATCCAGAAAATGCCGGACAAATACAATACCTACATAGAACAGGGCGGAACCAATGTTTCCGGCGGTCAGAAACAGCGTCTCTGTATTGCCCGCGCCCTTCTGAAAAAACCGAAGATCCTGATTCTGGACGACTCCACAAGCGCAGTGGATACTGCCACAGACGGACGCATCCGTCAGGCCTTTGCCACAGAAATCCCAAGCACGACCAAACTGATCATTGCCCAGAGAATTTCCAGCATCCAGAACGCCGACCGCATTATCGTCATGGATAACGGCGAAGTCAACGGCTTTGGCACACACGAGGAGCTTCTCAGAACCAACGCCATTTATCAGGACGTTTACAATTCCCAGATAAAAGGCGGCGGCGATTTCGACGAAAACAAGGGAGGTGACGCATTATGAGAAAAAAAGCAGGAAAACCGGGAGTACAGATCGAAAATCCCGGAAAAATGATGTCCCGTCTCTGGAAGTATATTTTGAAGGATTACAAAATCCATATTGCCATTGTCATTGTCTGCATTTTTGTAAGCGTCCTGGCAAATGTGCAGGGAACCATGTTTATGAAAACCCTGATCGACCAGTATATCCTTCCCCTTTTAAATACTGCTGACCCTGATTTCGGACCTCTGTCCATGGCAATTTTGCGGGTTGCAGGCTTTTACGCATTAGGCGTGGCAGCCGCCTATACTTATAACCGTATCATGATTTATGTCAGCCAGGGAAGCCTCCGCAATCTCAGAAACGATATGTTCGAAAAAATGGAAAAGCTTCCTGTGAAATATTTTGACACTCATCCCCACGGCGATATTATGTCCATCTACACCAACGACATCGACACCCTTCGCCAGATGATCAGCCAGAGTATTCCCCAGCTTTTATCCAGTGTGATCACCATTGTAAGCGTACTTGCCAGTATGATCATCCTGAACATCCCGCTGACCATCCTTACTCTGGTCATGGTCGGCGTCATGCTTACCGCAAGCCGCCGTCTGGCAGGATTAAGCGGCAGATATTTCATGGAACAGCAGAAAAACCTGGGCGCTATCAACGGCTACATCGAAGAAATGATGGAAGGCCAAAAGGTTGTCAAGGTTTTCTGCCACGAAGAGGAAAGCCTTGAGAAGTTCAACGAACTGAACGACCGGCTTTTCGAAAGCGCAGACAGCGCAAACCGTTTCGCCAACATTCTGATGCCAACCGTAGCCCAGCTCGGCAATATCAGCTATGTATTCTGCTCCATTTTCGGCGGAATCCTTGCCATTAACAACTTCGGCGGCTTTACCCTGGGCGGGCTTGCCAGCTTCCTGACCTTTAACAAAAGCTTCAACATGCCTATCAACCAGGTCAGCCAGCAGTTTAACAGTATTGTTATGGCTCTTGCCGGAGCAAAACGTATCTTCGACCTTCTGGACGAGGAAGCCGAGGCAGATAACGGCTACGTTACCCTTGTAAACGCCAGGGAAGAAAACGGCAAGCTCACAGAATCCGAGAAGCGCACCGGACGCTGGGCATGGAAGCATTTTCACAAGGCTCTGGGCACCACCGATTACATCGAGCTTACCGGAGACATGGTTCTCGACGGCGTGGACTTCGGCTACAACGATGACAAAATCGTTCTCCACGATGTAAAAATGTATGCTACACCGGGTCAGAAGATCGCCTTCGTAGGTTCCACAGGAGCAGGCAAAACCACCATCACCAACCTCCTGAACCGCTTCTATGACATTCAGGACGGAAAGATCCGTTATGACGGCATCAATATCAACAAGATCAAAAAAGCCGATCTCCGCCGTTCTATGGGAATCGTCCTTCAGGACACCAACCTCTTTACCGCCACTGTTATGGAAAATATCCGGTACGGAAAGCTGGACGCCACAGACGAAGAGGTGATCGCCGCAGCCAAGCTTGCCAATGCAGACGGCTTTATCCGCCGTCTTCCGGACGGATACAATACCATGCTCCGGGGAAACGGCTCCAATTTAAGTCAGGGACAGCGTCAGCTCCTCTCTATTGCCAGGGCGGCAGTGGCAGACCCTCCTGTTCTGATCCTGGATGAAGCCACAAGCTCCATTGATACAAGAACCGAGAAACTGGTTCAGGACGGTATGGACAAGCTGATGCAGGGAAGAACGACCTTCGTCATCGCCCACCGCCTCTCCACTGTCAGAAACAGCGACTGCATCATGGTTCTGGAACAGGGAAGGATCATCGAACGCGGCTCCCACGAAGAACTTATGGAAAAGAAAGGCAAATATTATCAGCTTTATACAGGCTAAAAAAATACAGGAGAGCGATCTGCTCTCCTGTAACTTTTTTCTCTTATTTATCATCTCCGGTAAGTCTCAATACGTCCCGGATCTCATCTGCATCCATATCAAGAATGATGGCAAGCTCGTCAATGCTGAATTTCGATTCTCCATCCTCCTCATCCTCTGTAAGCTCCTTTACTGCAGATTCCAGCTTCTCTACCTTAGCCACCAGATAATCGTCCTCGAATTTCCTCTGCGTCTGGATCTCAATTGCTTCGCGGATTCCTGCACGGATTCTTCCCAGAAGCCATTTCTCGTCTTTTGCCCCTTGTGTCTCCTCTCCAAGAGCCATCAGAAGGCTCACATTTGCCTCCTGGATCAGGTCTGCAAGGTTTATCTCCTCACAGTTCATTTCAGCCGCCATACGGGCAGCATGAGCCAGATAACGCTGAGAAAGCTCTGCCTGCGCCATCATATCGCCCTCAGCCAGCGCAGCAAACAGCTCCTCAGAAGTTCTGCAGGTTTTTTCAGCAGCTTCGATTCCTTCCAGGTATTCCTTCAGATATCCTTCCTCCTCCGGCGTTAACGGGACTTTTACCTCTTTTTCCGGCTTTTCCTCTTCTTCCTTCTCTTCCCTATTCTCCAGACCTTCTATTGCAATTCCTTTCAGCTTCAGATATTGCAGTACTTTTAAAAGCTGGGTTTTATCCAGTTCCATCCCTTCAAAGGCCTCTTTCACCTGCACAGGTTCCAGCTTTTTGCCGTTTGCCTCCCCCAGCGCACAAATTTCTTCCAACTTCGCCTGAAATTTCGCGATATCCATGTGTATGTTCTCCTTTCCTCAGCTTAGAAAAAAGAAAGAGCATCTTTCCGGACACTCTTTCACTATACATTGAAATCGGGGTGACAGGATTCGAACCTGCGGCCTCCTGGTCCCAAACCAGGCGCTCTAGCCAAGCTGAGCCACACCCCGTTGTTATTTAATTTACTGCGGATGACAGGACTTGAACCTGCACGTCGTGGACACCAGAACCTAAATCTGGCGCGTCTGCCAATTCCGCCACATCCGCATTCCCCTTTCGGAATTCTCCGTGAGGTAAAAAACAGCGGAAACCCTTAGATTTCCGCTGTCAAAATGAAGCATCGGGGTTTCGAACCCCGGACAACTTGATTAAAAGTCAAGTGCACTACCGACTGAGATAAAGCACCATATAAAAAGACTGGGCTAGCTGGATTCGACCCAGCCAATGCAGCAGTCAAAGTGCTGTGCCTTAC
>DXXQ01000257.1 GCA_019416265.1 Clostridiales bacterium
TTTTTATATAGTCCCAGATTTCATGCCAGATTTTCATAATAACTCTCCTCTAAGTGTTCTTCTCTTATGATTTTGTGAAAAAGCTCAGGCACAGGCGCTGTAAAGGTTCTGTCTGACAGTCCCTCAAATTTGCCCTCAAGCTTCGGAAATACCACCTTATAGGCGTGAAGAAGCTGATGACAAAGCCGGTATCTGTCCCGGTACTTTTTATTTAAGGCTTCGTTTCCATATTTGCCGTCTCCGAGAAGGGGATGCCCGATGCTGGAAAGATGGGCACGGATCTGATGGGTGCGCCCTGTGATCAGGCGGACCTCCAGAAGTGTCAGTGCTCCGTTATTTCCAAGGGGCCTGTATGCGGTTTCAATGGGAAGGGAGTCTTCTCTTTTTTCTTTGTATACGGTAACTTTATTTGTTTTTTTATCTTTGTGCAGGTAGCCTTTTATATGGGATTCTTCCCGGATCACCCCTTTGACCAGACAGAGGTAATATTTATGAAGGGTTCTGTCGTGGAAAAGCTCCGACAGCATCTGAAGTCCCGCAAGACTTTTTCCCCCTGCGATCAGGCCGCTGGTATTTCGATCCAGGCGGTTGCACACAGAAGGTCTGAAGGTTTTCAGCTGCTCTTCGTCTATGGCCTTTTTCTGCAGAAGGTATCCGGTCAGGTATTCTACCATAGACGGTTCCTCCCCGTCTGCAGGCTGGGAAAGCATCCCCGCCGGTTTATTGAGGAAGATCACATCTCTGTCCTCGTAGACAACGTCAAGATCGCAGACAGCGCTGGCTGCCTTCTGTGTTCCTTCAAACTTCTCAAAGGTTTCGTCGCTGAGAAACAGCTTTACTTCATCGCCTTTTTTGAGCATTTCGTTTCCTGCGGCTTTTTTTCCGTTGAGGGTGATGTTTTTCTTCCTCATCATTTTGTAAAAAAAGCTTTTGGGGGCTTCTTTGAGAAGCTTGCCCAGATATTTGTCAAAGCGCTGTCCTGCTTCGTTTTCGTCGATGATAAATTGTTTCATATCTTCTCCTGTAATAAAGCTTTGCCATTATAAACAAAGGGCAAGCAGGGTATGCCTGATCATCTCATTTCTGGAAAACTCCGGATATCTCTCGTCCGGAGTAAATTTGATATCCGCCTCCAGAGCTTCTCTGTGTTCGTTCATGGAGTCCAGACGTTCCAGAAAGGGTTTCAGGTCAGTAAAGACCTTCAGGGTTACCTTATAACCATTTTTCCGCACAATCTTCTGCGCCTGTTCTCCCATGAAGGCTGCGTCGATCTTGGGATCGCTGCTGTAGCAGACAACGGTATTTCCGCAGACAGCTGCCGCGTCAATGTAGCCGCTTTTTTCGTAGAAGGTCATATACATCTCATATGCCATTACAAGGCTTCCCTGGTGTTCTCTGATCTTCCGGTAGAGACTTTCGTCAAGAGGTCTGCACCGAAGGATCATGATCAGATTTACGAGAGCCTTACATGCCGGAAGACAGCCTACAACACTGATCACCGTCCAGATGGTAAGTCTGGAGCCGTGGTAGGCCCATGCGCTGAAAAAGATTCCCAGCGGCACTGCAAAGAGAAGGAAGGTGATCAGAAGCTGTTTCTTTTTTTCTGCCCTGAAATAACCGTAGTCCCCTTTTCTTATCTTCTGTTTTTTCTTAGGATCACTCATGGATTAACGAACTCCTTTTTCTTTCCGTTTATGTACGTTTCTTATGGTTTTCTTTTTCTTATTTCCCCTTTTCTCCTGTTGGTTTCCGGCTTTGCCTCCTGTGCCGGATGCTTTTTCCCGGATGGGACGGATCAGGCATTTTTTGTCATAGCCCACAAGGTCCATTCGTCCGGCAAGCTTCAGTCCCTCCAGAACAAGCTCCCTGTTTGCAGGATTTTTATACTGCATCAGGGCTCTCTGAATGGCTTTTTCGTGAGGATTTCTCGGCACATAAACCTTTTCCCCTGTAAGAGGATGGATCCCGGTATAATACATACAGGTGGAAAGGGTGGATGGTGTCGGGTAAAAATCCTGTACCTGTTCCGGTGTAAAGCCAAGGTCACGGACATATTCTGCAAGCCGCACCGCTTCCTTCATGGTACAGCCCGGATGGGAGGACATGAAGTAGGGCACTGCAAACTGCTGTTTCCCTGTCTTTTTGTTTGCTTCCTCATATTCCCTGAGAAACTGCTGATATACGCTGTGGGAAGGCTTTCCCATATATTTCAGCACCTGGTCGGACACATGCTCCGGCGCAACCCGCAGCTGTCCGCTTACATGGTGCTCCACCAGTTCCCGAAGGAAGGTTTTATCTTTGTCAGCCACAACATAGTCAAACCGCACTCCTGAACGGATAAAGACTTTCTTTACTTTCGGGATCTGGCGCAGTTTGCGGAGAAGAGCCACATAGTCCCTGTGGTCTACGTCCAGATTTTTACAGGGCGTGGGAAAAAGACACTGGCGGTTCATGCACACCCCTTTTGTGAGCTGCTTTTTACAGGAGGGCTGTCGAAAATCTGCAGTGGGGCCTCCCACATCGTGGATGTAGCCCTTGAAATCTTCCTCCTGTGTCATCAGCTTTGCTTCCTCGATCAGGGATTCGTGGCTTCTTGTCTGGAGAATACGGCCCTGATGAAAGGTAAGGGCGCAGAAGCTGCAGCTTCCAAAGCAGCCTCTGTTGCTTGTCAGGCTGAATTTAATTTCCTCGAGAGCAGGGATTCCGCCCTTTTCCTCATACATAGGATGACTTTTTCTGGTATAGGGAAGGGCATAAACGTCATCCATCTCTTCCCGGCTCAGCGGATGGGCGGGAGGATTCTGGACGATATAGCCTTTTGTCCCATAGGATTCCGCCATTGGTTTCGCTGTAAAAGGATCTGTATTTTTGTACTGAACGGCAAAGCTTTCTGCGTACAGTTTTTTATTTTCGGAGATTTCCTCAAAGGAAGGCAGAAGGATCGGCTCATATACGCGGCTTAAATCCCTGCATTTAAAAACCGTTCCCGGAATATAGGTGATCTCCTCTACCGGAATCCCGCTTTCCAGAGCTTCCGCGATCTCCAGAATGGAATGTTCGCCCATTCCGTAAGAGATAAGGTCTGCGCCGGAATCCATGAGAACGCTGCGGCGTACACGGTTGTCCCAGTAATCGTAGTGGGCAAGGCGCCGAAGACTGGCTTCGATTCCTCCCAGTATGATCGGTGTCTTTTTATAGGTCTGACGGATGAGATTGCTGTAAACAGTGGCTGCCCTGTCCGGTCTGTGCCCCATTTCACCGCCTGGGGAATAGGCGTCTTTCTGCCTGTGTTTCCCGGATACGGTATAGTGGTTTACCATGGAGTCCATGTTTCCCGCAGAGACGAGAAAGCCCAGCCGGGGTTCCCCGAAGACCTGTACGCTTTCCTTCTGTTTCCAGTCCGGCTGACAGATCATTCCCACCCTGTAGCCTCTGCTTTCCAGAAGGCGGCTTATGATCGCAGACCCAAAGGAAGGATGGTCCACATAGGCATCCCCTGTCACATAGACAAAATCTACCCGGTCCCATCCTCTTTCTTCCATTTCTCTTTTATTTACCGGTAAAAAATCCTGCATTTATAATTCCTCGTATGTATCTGTAATTACCTGTTCATAGGTATTGATATAGTAGTCTGCAGCAGCCCGCTTTTCTTCCCTCTGGAACATACTGTAGCCGTCTTCCACTGCACAGACCTCCATACCTGCGTTTTTGCCCGCCTGGATTCCTGCCACAATGTCTTCGAATACAAGACATTCCCCGGAACTGACGCCCAGCTTCTGTGCCGCCTTTAAATAAACGTCCGGGGCAGGCTTGCCTTTATTTACCTCACAGGCTGTCACAATATGACTGAAAAAGCCCCGAACTCCGTGGCTTTCAAGAACAGCCTCAATAAGCGCCCTGTCGTTGCTGGACGCCACTGCCATCAAAATCCCCTTCTCTTTGAGATAGGGGAGAAATTCTTTTACGCCGGGTTTCAGCGGTACGCTCCGGCGGTATTTTTCCATTGCCATCTGTTTCCAGGTTTCCTTGATCTCGTCAAGAGATTCCTCAATTGGAAAGTGTTCCCGGAAGTAGGCGGCTGTCTCTGTGAAGGATAGGCCCTCGATCTCGTGCTGCAGGCCATCCGGTACTTCCAGACCGTAAGAACCCAGATACTCTATGTCGATATCTCCCCAGATTCCGAGAGAATCTACAAGAGTTCCGTCCAGGTCAAATATTACTGCCTTTTTATTTTTCAGCATGTTTTCCCTCTTTATGATATACTATGATAAACTGCCTGGGCACGGTAGCCTTCCGAAATAATGTCAAGCTGCCGGTGAAAACGCTCAAGCTGCTGGAGATCCTTTGTCTTAAATACCCGCAGGAATTCGTCCTGAATCTTCATCACTTCGCGCTGGTTGGCAAGTTTATACAGATTTTCGATATTGATCAGAATATCCTTTACCAGATTTGACTGCATCTGGGAGGAGTTCTGTGCGTCCATGATCTCGTTTCGTACAGACGCCATTTCATGATCCAGTGAAATAATGGCATCCGCAGCCTTGCTCAGTCGCTCTGCAACGTGGGCAGGCATATCTCCCTTATACTTATACTGAAGGGAGTGCTCGATCGTCGCCCAGAAATTCATTGCCATGGTACGGATCTGAATCTCTGCCTGTAACCGTTTCGGACCGTGGATCGTCTCCACTGTGTAGTAAATGATCAGGTGATAGCTGCGGTATCCGCTCTGCTTCATATGCTTCAGATAGTTCTTCTCGCTTTTTATTTCCATGTCGCTGCGGTTCTGGATGAGACGGGCAACTGTTTCGATGTCTTCCTCAAACTGGCAGATGATACGCACACCTGCAATGTCTTCTATTTCCGTTTCCATCCTCTCCATGGGAATGTGCTTGCGCTGCATCTTCTCCAGGATACTGCTGACGCTTTTCACGCGTCCTTCCACCTGTTCGATGGGAGAATAGAGATCATTCTCCTTATGTTCGTCAATGATATGTCTGAATTTCACAACCAGCTCTCTTACAGCCAGTTCATATGGGCATAAAATGCTTCTCCATAACTGTATTTCCATTTTACTCGCTCCTTGCATTTCCATATGTCTTTTTATTATAGCATAATTCCCGGAAAAATTCTCGTTAATATGAATAGTTTCTAAAATTTTTAGAATTGGCACGGAGTACATAATAGGGGTTTACGCTGAGCTCTTCATGATGGGGTGTTTGGATATAAATGCCGAGATGAAGATGTACCGGAAATTTTCCCCTGGTTTCCCGGGGACCGTATCCGGTATCTCCCATATATCCAAGGATCTCTCCTGCTTCCACGGCCTCCCCTTCCCTGAATTCTCTCTCATACCCGGAAAGATGAGCATAATAAAAATATCCTCCCGAAGGGGCGCGGATTCCGATCCGATACCCTCCCAGAGGCAGCCATCCGATTCGTTCCACCACCCCGTCGGTCATGCTCATAACAGGATAGTATCCGGATTTGCTGACTTTTCCAAACAGGTCTGTTCCCTCATGTATGCGATCTCCTCCATATTCTCTTGGCTTTCCGAAGCTATTCTCAAACGAAATGTTCCGGTCCGGTATGGGAAAGTAAACCACATCTGACCAGACAGCCTGATACGCTTTTTTCAGGAGCCGGTATTCCCGCGGCTTATATTTCACAAAGGGCGTTTTGTCCGTACACACCTGCTTTGGCGCAAAGCTTCCCCGAAGCATGGTGACGGTGAGCACATCGGCAAAATCCCCGCCTTTTTCGCTCTTTCTCATAATCTCTTCATAGAGCGCAGGCTTTAATTCCTGCCTGCGGAAAGCCTCTGTCTCACAGGTGTTTTCCCCAAGTACGGAAGCCCGGCTCCTGTCCTCAAGAATGAGCAGAATTGCAGCTGTGAGCACCAGGGCAGTCAGCAGTGCAAGGCTGTATCCTTTCCAATGATCCTTCATCGCTTACCTCCCATATCCTATACAGCATATGAGGGAGGTCTTTCTCTTAGAACCGGTTTTTCTGTTTTTTTCCACGAGTAAAACCCCATCCGGTTATTCTGTTTCCGGATGGGGTCTGCTTTCTGGCTGTAATAAAAGATCAGGATCAGTCTTTCAGCGCCTCAAGAGTTTTCAGAAGATATTTCCATACACGTTCTGTAGAAGCAATGGAAAGAACCTCCTCTGAGGTGTGTACGTTCTTCATGTCAGGACCAAAGGAGATGGAATCAAGACCTTCCATTTTCTGGAAGAACAGTCCGCACTCCAGACCTGCGTGGATGGCAATGACCTGAGGCTCTTCGCCGTACATTTCTTTGTATACTTCGATCATTTTTTCACGAAGAGGTGAATCTTTGCGGTATTCCCATGCCGGGTATGCGCCTTTCACCTCATATTCTCCGCCAAGGAATTCGGTGAGGTAAGAAAGCTTGTCGGAGAGAAGATCTTTGGCTGTTCCCACAGAGCTTCTTACGCTGGATGCTGTTGTAAACTCATCCTCTGTAAGCTTCATAACCCCCATATTGGTGGAGGTTTCTACCAGATTTTCAATGGTTCCGCTCATTTTTACCACGCCGGAGATCACATTCATCAGGTAGAAAATCACTTTCTCACAGCTTGTAGGATGGAGAACCTTCTCGCCTGCTGTTCCCAGTTCCTCTGTAACTACTGTGATTCCCTCGTCTGTGCCGGCGTATTCTGAACGGAATGCCTTTTCCATAGATGCTGCAAGAGCTTTTACTGCCTCCAGATCTTCCTTTGCAACAAGGATTTCCGCAAAAGCTTCCCTTGGAATTGCGTTGTCTTTCTGTCCGCCTTCCAGATGGATCAGGCCAAAGGAAGTTTCTTTTTTCAGATTATAGAGGAAACGTCCCAGAAGGATGCTTGCACTTGCGCGGCCCTTGTCGATCTCGATACCGGAATGACCACCCATAAGTCCGCAGATTTTCACTTTTACTTTCTCTCCCTCTGCGTCTGTTCTGCACACCGGAATGTGGCTGATGCTGGTCTGTCCCCCTGCGCAGCTTACAAGAAGGAAGCCTTCCTCTTCAGAGTCAAGATTCAGAAGTCTTCTGCCTTTTAAAACGCTGCAGTCCATGCCTTCTGCGCCCAGAAGACCGATTTCCTCGTCTACTGTGATCACCACTTCCAGGGCCGGGTGAGCAATGTCGCTGCTGTCAAGGATCGCAAGGCCGTATGCCACGGCAATTCCGTTGTCGCCGCCGAGCGTTGTGCCGTTTGCAGTTACATAGCCGTCCTCTACAGAAAGGTTTAATCCGTCTTTGGTAAAGTCATGCTCTACATCCGGACGTTTCTCGCACACCATATCCATATGACCCTGAAGGATGACTCCGGGTGCGTTTTCATAGCCTGAGGTTGCAGGCTTGCGGATGATCACATTGCCCAGTTCATCCTGGATGTATTCCAGTTCATGTTCCTTTGCAAACTGTACAAGGTAATTGCTGATCTGCTCTGTGTTTCCGGATCCCCGGGGAATTTTGCTGATTTCTTCAAAATAATGAAATACTCTTTTCGGTTCACAATTTTCTAATGCCATAGTCTGATTAACCTCCAAAATTTATTTGATTTTTATCAAAACTCATATATATTCATAAAGCGCCATATGCTTTTATAAAAAACGGCTGGCGCGTATGAACGTTCTTAAATCTCTGTTTAAAAAACTGATCCATGCCATGATCCCCTGTCTCCTTCTTTTCCTTTTTCTCCATCCCTCGGAGGCTCTTATTGCTTCCAGGGACGGACTGAAGCTGTGGCTCGACACTCTGTTGCCCACTCTCCTGCCCTTTATCATTCTCACAGGAGTTCTTTTACATACGCGGGACTTTGAGTTTTTGCTGCAGCCCTTAGCGCCTGTGTGGGCAAAGCTTTTCGGCCTGTCTCCCTGGGGAGCCTACGCCTTCCTGCTGGGACTTCTCTGCGGATATCCCATGGGTGCAAAACTTACCTGTGATCTTTTCCATGGGGGAAAGATCTCAAAAAAGGAAGCGCATTATCTTCTGACTTTCTGCAATAATGCAAGTCCCGGCTTCATCCTCGCCTATCTCTACGGTATCTGTCTGGAAAAAAGGACTGCGCCGGAAAGGATTTTTTTGATTTTTCTTCTGGCAGATGGATTCTGTATGGTATTTTTCCGGTTCATTGTCTATAAAAATAACACAATTTCGCCAATTATGCAAACGAAAAAAGAGACATCGACCACCTCATTTGGCGAAATCATCGATGTCTCTATTATGAACGGTTTCGAAACGATCACCCGCCTTGGGGGATACATTCTGCTTTTCTCCATTCTGTCGGCCTGTATCAGTTATTACTGGCCTTTCTCGCCAATGAAAAAATCGATACTTCTGGGCGTCTGTGAGGTGACAACCGGTCTGCGGAGCCTGGCCTCGTCGGGACTTCCCTATTCTCTGCGCCTGTTTATTTCCATGCCAATTACCGCTTTCGGCGGCCTGTGCATTCTGGCACAGACGAAAAGCGTATTAAAAAAGGATTTAAGTATCGTTCCTTACCTGATGGCCAAATTGTTAAATGCCTTCGTTACGGCGCTCCTGACATTAGTTATTGCCAAGATCGTCTAACAGAGCATCCTCTTCTTCCTCTGCATGATAGGAACCTGTGATCGCTGCTGCCTGTGCAGTCTGCGGTGCAAGCTCCTGGCGGTTATGGTTTACAACCTCAAGGCAGCTCTGAAGGGCATCGATAAACGCTTTATATTTACCGCCGGCATCCTCCAGTGTCATATTGAGTACATTTCCGATATTCGCCATCATATCGTCAGTGTATGTGATCGCACTGAGACGGATGCTATTTGCATCCTGTGTGGCGGAATCCAGGATTTCCTGTGCCTGTTTGTTGGCTGCGTTGATAGTGTCGTTTGCCTGTGCGTATGCTTTCTGCATGATCTCATGCTGTGTTACAAGCTCCTGGGCTTTCGCCTGTGCATCTGCGATCAGGGTGTCTGCCTTGGACTGTGCATCTTCCAGGATAGCGTCCTTGTTGCTGATGATCTTCTGGTAACGCTTGATCTCGTCCGGTGTTTTCAGACGGAGCTCGCGTAATAATTCAAGAATCTCTTCCTTATTTACAACAATTTTTGTTGTAGAAAGCGGCTGATATTTACAACTGTCTACATACTCGTCGATCTCATCAATAATCTGTTCAATTCTGCTGCTCATGGTACTCTCTCTCCTTATTATCTCTATTTCTCCCGGCGGTATAAACCACCCGGCGTACTGATATCTGATCTTTCAGTACACCAGCCATTTATCTCTGCGAATGAAGCTTCTCCATTACGGCAGTCGTAATTTCCTTCGGCGCAAATTTACTTAAATCACCGCCGAAGCGTGCTACTTCTTTCATAATGGTGGAACTCAGATACGCATATTCCAGACTTGTAGTGAGGAATACAGTATCCACATCCGGTGCAAGTACGCGATTAGTCTGGGCCATCTGAAGTTCATATTCAAAATCTGTGACCGCACGCAGTCCCCTGACAATTACCTGGGCATGGTTCTCCCTGGCAAAATTTACAGATAAACCTTCAAATGCTTTTACTTCTACATTGGGAAGGTCTTTGGTGGCCGTTTCTAATATTCTAACACGTTCTTCTACAGAAAACAACGGACTTTTTGAAGAATTATGCAAAACACCGACAATTACTTTGTCAAAAGACTGGCATGCGCGCTGAATTACATCAAGATGTCCATACGTAGCCGGGTCGAAGCTTCCTGGATAAACTGCTATTTTCATGTATTTTTCTCACTTTCTCCTGCATAAAAAAACATGCTTGTTTGTTTTATATTCTTTGGAGCGAAGCTGCCGGTATCCCAAATCCTCCAGATAGCTGAAGTCCGTATGGATATCAGCTTCTACCACGATCAGTGTGTCTTCGTCGATCACGGTGCTGTCCTTTAAATAGGTAAGCACCTGACGTTCCAGCTCCTGTTCATAGGGCGGATCCATGAAGACACAGTCAAATGCCCCCTTGTTTTCAAGGGAGCGCAATGCCTGCAGTACGTCCATGTTTAGCAGTTTACCACCTTCTGCTAATTTTGTAAATGCAAGATTTTCTTTTATACATGTACAAGCCTTGGGATTTTTTTCCACGAAAACAGCGTATTCCGCTCCTCGGCTCAATGCCTCGATGCCAATGGCGCCGCTGCCGCTGAACAGATCAAGGAACCGGCAGTTGAGGAGCTCAGGCTGAAGGATATTAAAAAGCGTTTCCTTCACCCTGTCTGTTGTGGGTCTTGTGTCAAGCCCGGGAACGGTTTTCAGATTCAGTCTTCTTGCTTTTCCTGCGATTACTCTCATTTCAGATTCAGTCTCCAATCCAGGTCGCCTCTTGCGAGTCCGAGAATCAGAAGCTCTGCTGTGGCGATATTTGTTGCAACAGGGATGTTATACTGGTCACATCTCCTGACAATGCTCATGATATCCGGCTCTTTGGGATCCATCATGACCGGATTATAAAATAAGATGACCATATCCAGATCCTGGCGCTCTACCATCTCCATAAACTGTTTATCTCCGCCGATGCTTCCGGCAAGGAATTTGTGTACGTGAAGGCTTGTTGCCTCCTCGATTCGTCTTCCCGTAGTTCCGGTAGCGTAAACCTCATGTTTCGCAAGAATGTTCTTATAAGCGATACAGAAATCCTCGATCAATACTTTCTTGCTGTTGTGTGCAATAATGCCTAAATTCATCGTTCACCTCTCCGTTTCCACTATATATTTATTCTTTTTAATACTCAGAGCACTCTATTTATTACTGTTTACACCGTACTCAGTAATCAATTTTTTATCCTACTTGCCCATCTTCGTTTTCCATTATAACAAATAGCCAAATAAAGTGCAATTAAATCTTAAAAAATATACAATATTCATAGTTTATTAATATTTTCCATTGTCTCCCATTTGATACAGAAACTTCTAGTGTATTATTTTTTTGAAGACACATACTAGCATTGTAACATCAAACACAACAACAAGCAAGGAGGAAACGAAAAATGACAAACAACAGTTCTTCTAACAAAGCAGTCGTGCCGGAAGCAAAGGGTGCATTAGACCGTTTCAAATTTGAAGTTGCCAATGAATTAGGTGTTCCGCTTACAGATGGATACAACGGAAACCTTACTTCCAAACAGAACGGAAGTGTCGGCGGTTATATGGTAAAGAAAATGATCGAAGCCCAGGAAAGACAGATGTCTTCCGGAAGCTCCGCATCCATGGGCGGCCAGTCCGGTATGTAAATACCACTCCTCTGTTTTTACAGACAGAAAGATAACTTCAACGTAACAGGCAGGCCCGAGAGGCTGCTGCAAACGCAGATGATAAAACATCCGCTGAGGCAGCAGCCTCTTTTCAGTAAGTGTCCGGCATACTGTTTTCCGGATTTTTGAAATCTGCATTGTTGTCAAAGGCCCATCTGCATTCCAGAAAAATTATCTTTCCTCGATGGACTTGGAGTTCGAAAAAGCACAATATTCGATTGCCTGTACAGGGCATACATTCTTACACTTTCCGCATCGAATACACTCCAAGCTGTTAGCATTTTTTACCGGATCACATCCCATTTGACAGACTTTTGCACAGGCTCCGCAGTTGATGCACTTTTCGGGATCCACACGGTAACGCAAAACAGAAACCGGGTTGAACAGAGAATAAATCGCCCCCAGAGGGCAGATATACTTACAAAAAGGACGGTAGATCAGAATCGACACCAGAATTGTCAGAACCAGAATTACGTTTTTCCAGACATACAGCCACCCTACTGTAGCTCTCATAGCCTTATTCAATAGAACCAGGGGAATTCCGCCTTCCAGTGTACCTACAGGACAAATCACTTTGCAGAACCAGGGATATCCCTGGCCGATCATGTCTGTGAGATAGAGAGGCATAAGAATAACAAAGATCAAAAGAATCCCGTATTTCAGCCACCGCAGCTGTTTATCCCCCTTGAAGGTGCAAATTTTCATCCTCGAAGGCAGAGGGATTTTGTTTAGCAAATCTTGTATCAGGCCAAAGGGGCACAGCCAGCCACATACAAACCGCCCCATAAAGGTTCCCATAAGAATCATAAATCCGGCAACATAAAAGGCAAATTTTTATTCATAGCTGCCGATCGTTGCCTGTAAAGCGCCGATGGGACACGCAGCCACTGAGCCGGGGCAGGAATAACAGTTCATCCCCGGCACACAGACATTTTTTATTTTTCCCTGATATATTTTTCCCCGCATAAATCCAATGATGTACGAATTCGTGATCACCGCCCATAAAACCTGGAAAAAATGGCGGAACCGTTCAGTTTTTTTCACTCGTTTATCCAATTCCTATACACTCCAAACAAATATTGATTGCTTTGCTCATGACGATTGCATATTCTTCCCGCCAGATTCCAAGCATAAGAAAAACAACCCCGACTGCCAAAAGCAGGACTGTCTTCCAGTTGGAACGGAAAGTTGTTTTTTTATCCATACAGCTTCCTCCTCAATGATACTTATTGTCTCAGGGCTTTGGCGGGATCTGTCCGCAGCAATTTTGCATTGGACACTGCGGTCATAAAGCATACAAGAAAAACAGTTCCGCAAATACTGAGTATGAACTGGGAAAGGCTGATGTAAATCGGCAGCACCCCTGACAATACAGTAAGCAGAAGAACAATGCCCGCAGTTGTCAATGCGGAAAAAGCCGACAGCATCAAACCTTCATAAAGAAGCATCTGCTGAATCTGCTTCCGCTGATATCCCAGAGCCATCCGAACTCCCATTTCACCGGCGCGCATCCGCGCCGTTTTCATTAACAGCAGAATGCAAATACTCAATGCAATGACTGCGATAAAAACGGACACGATCACAAACAGCGTTTGCAGCCTGGCAAAAGTTTCTTTCAGACTTTCTACCTGTCTGGCAGCTGTGACAGGCGCCAGGCCTTTGGCTGTTAACTGTGCTTCTATATCTAAAATCTCGTTAAAATCTCTTACCTGATAGGCGATGGATACGGGAGGATCACTGGTTTGAAGAGCCTGATACAGCTCCTGCTCCGTTTCCCCATCCAGATAATAATCGTCAAAGCTGCCGTTATATATACCGCTGATATTCAGCCTTTTTGAAAAATCACCGCAGATGAAGGTAATCTCTTTTCCGATCAGGGTTCGGATATCCTCTGAAAGCTGCTTAGCAAGGGATGGCGTAACTGCAATCTCTCCGTCTTTCGGCATAACGCCCATGTTCATGGATTCTGTTGAAATACTTCCGAATTGTTTGGACGGAACGGAAACCTTTCGCTGTGCAAAGGAAATATCGCATTTCGGAACAGGATACTGGCCATAATATTGGCTGATATCCGGAAATTGAGCAAGCAGCGAAAGAAGCTCCTCTGCTGTATTGCCATCCTCCAACAGAATCTGCCCCCATGAAAAGGCAGTGTTTTTTTCCTTAAAATCCCGGATTTTTTTCTCTATCATATTTTGCGAAGAAAACGACAGTAACACCGCGGATACTGCAAGGGTCACTGCAAGAGAAATACCAAGGAACCTTTTGAAATGTACCCGAAAGTTCAGAAAGGCTCTCTGAAGCATAGAAACAGTTCCTCTGCTTTGGTGATCCCTTTGCCCCGAATTTGCTGCAGTCGTATCTTCTCTTTCCTTCTCCACCTTACATTTCCCATCTTCAATAGTGATGATTTCGTCTGCATAATCGCAGATTTTGTGATCGTGGGTGATAATAAGAACCGGCCGCTCCTTGGCAATCTCCCGCAGAATCCCCATAATTTCCTCCGCAGTCTTACGGTCAAGAGCTCCCGTGGGTTCATCTGCCAGAATTAATTTCGGATCTCCTGCTAACGCTCTGGCAATGGCAGCCCTCTGTTTCTGACCGCCGGAAAGATTTTCCGTTTTTTCATAGGCTTTTTCTTCTATACCAAGCCGGCGCAGCAGCGACAGGGCCCATTCCTTGTTCTTTTTTTCATCCTCGCAGACCAGCTCAGCGGCAAGCAATATATTTTCCAGAACAGTATAGCCTGTAAGCAGATGGTATTCTTGAAATACAAAGCCGATGGTGTGCTTTCGATACTCAGCAAGGGCTTCTGCCGACAGGCTGGCTATCTTTTTCCCTGCAACAATAATATCTCCGTCGTATTCCCGGTCAAATCCGGCAAGAAGGTTAAGCAAAGTGCTTTTCCCTGATCCTGAGACTCCCAGAAGACAGGTGATGCCATGGTCGCCAAACTTGTGTGAAAAACCATCCAGCACAACCTGGCCTCCGTATTTCTTGGTAAGATCCTTAATCTCTATCATCCGCGACCTCCTGATTTCAATGCAGGCAAAGGATTCATATGGCCGGCAATGAGGCCGGTTTCCAAACAGCAGCCGACAGATATCATAAGGCTGAGAACAAGACCGAGCCATACAGGTATGTTCAAAAGTACTGCCGCACCCACACTTAAAAGACTACTCAGCAAAAACATACCTGCGTACTCCGCAAGGGTCAGAACGGCAATGTCCCCTTTTGTATAGCCGCAGAGCTGATAAATTGCATATTCTTTTTTCCGCATCAGACTATAAACCAGGCAAACCGAAAATGCGGCAAGCACCGAAAGGACAGCGATCAGGGTGTAGGAGATTCCGGTCTGCGCAAATGCAGTATCCTTAAGTCCCACGATATCCCGAATTAATTCTACCTGTCCCAAAGGTACAATCCCTTTTGCCATCAATTCATCATAGATTTCCAGATAATGTTCAGGTGAATCCGGACGAAAGATAAAGCTGAAGCTTGGGTTTTTCTTTTCCGCCTGCTCATAGACGTCCTTCATGATCGCCAGAGACGGGAACAGGGAATCCTCATGCTCAAATTCCATAATCTGGTCTTCAAACTCCAGTCCATAGGAGGTGTCTGCGACGCCGGAAACAACAGCGGTAAAGGAAACGGGCATGGGCACAGCTTCGCCGCTGTCCCAGTTAAACACAGATCCTATAAAAGACAGCTCTTTTCCGACGATCTCCTCATTGGTGCACCCCATTTTTTTCACCAGGATCTGAGGCAGAACGATTTCATGTTTGCTGTTATCCGCAATCTTTCCCTCTACCATCCTGTTAAATACAGGGGCCTGACCAGTGGATTCTATAATGAAGTCTTTCCCATCCAGAGTGACCACCATATCGTCCATCGGCGCATCCATAAGAATCGCCGCCACACGGCTGTCATCCTGATATTGTTCCAACAGGCCGCTGATGTTCTGTTCTACGCTTGGGATGTCGTCTTTCAGTTCCTGCTCTTTGCCGGAGGCACTCATAAATGAAGGAACAATGGCTAAATTCAGCACAGAATTCCCCTGTTTTTCCAGTAATTCCTGAAACGCTTCCCTGCTGCCTCCGCTGAGCATTCCGCTGAAATTCACCGCAAGACAGGATGCCGCAATGGTCATGGCAAGTACCATGGACAACAGTTTTCCTGTCTGCCGCCTGCAGGTCACCCAGGCCATACGAAGGGCTGAACCCGGAGACAGATGTTTGGTTTGTGCACAACGGAGCGGCTGTTTCGATTTCCCGTCTTCTGTGTTGCATTTGTTCAGTACGCCCTTATCCAGTTCAAAAACAGAACATTTGCCCCGGATCAGGGAGGTATCATGAGTTACCACTATGACTGTTCGCTCTTTGGCGATTGCAGACAGAAGTTCCCCAATCTCGTGAGCAGTTTTTGCGTCCAGGGCTGCGGTAGGTTCATCGGCGATCAGCACCCGGGGATCCTTCATCAGCTCCCTGGCAATAGCAACCCTCTGCTTTTGACCCCCTGAAAGCATACTGACCTTCTGATCGGCCAGTTTTTCTATGTTCAGTTTTTTCAACAGGGTGTTCAGACGGCTTTCCGGATTCTCTTCTTTCAGATAAGCGGGAACCAGAATGTTCTCCCTGACTGTCAGCTCATCAATCAGATGGAATCCCTGTGCAATAAAGCCAAACTCCGCTGCATAAAGCTGCGCGCGCTCCTGATCCGTCAGTTTTTTAAGATTCCTGCCCTGATAAAAGGCCTCGCCTTCATACATCGTATCCATTGCAGAAAGGATGCGGAGCAGCGTAGTCTTTCCGCTGCCGGAGGCACCAATAATGTAGTTCATACCTCCGGTAATGGAAAGGGATATATCCTGCAGAGCCGCTTCCTTCCCAAAGGTTTTGGTAATATTTTTTAATTCAAACATTGCTTACTCTCCATTTTCCCTTTGTGTCGTCTTTTCTATCTCGTTTTTCATTGTCACACGCCAGTGATTTTTGGTCATGGCGCCCACATAAGGCTCGCTGACTACATTTCCTTCCCTGTCTACAAAGAAACTTTCCGGAAATGCCTGAATACCATTCAAACGTCCTTCCAGAAGCACACTGTCCGGAATCAGATTGGCATATTCCACTCCTGCTTTCTCTATGATTTCCTTTGCCTTTTTTAAGTTTGCGTCGTTTATCTCCTCTGCACTGCCGATATCCATGCAGACACTGATGATGTTGAAGCTGGTGCCATCATCCTGAAATTCCTTACGCAGCTCATTTAAGACAGGCATTTCCTCAATACAGTAACCACAGGTCGTTGTCCAGAGGTTGACCATTGTCAGATCGTATTCCGCAAAAATATCGTTTGTGACTGTGTTTCCGTCAAAATCCATGGCAGAAAAGCTGCCAAGGGGGACAGGTTCAAACTCCGTTTTCTCCTCTGTTTCCGGAGCCGAAGATTGAGATCTGTCATCGGAGACAGATACGCTGTCATTTTCAGATTTGTTCCCGCAGGCAGATACGCTTAACGCCATCGCCAAAGCCAGGAATAATGCAGTTGCTTTTTTCATAATAATATGCTCCTTTGGTTTAACTTTTTTCAGCTATGGAGCTGATAAAGAAATTATATAAGCGGTTGTATAAAATCCATATAAAGAAAACGCCTGAAGTTTTTACTCCAGGCGTTTCGATGGAAACGGATCACATATCAAAGCAGTTTCTATCTGTCAAAATCAACCACAAACACACTGCCCCGGGGCTGATTGTCTCTGACGCAGATAGAACCATTGTGCTTCTCGATAATATTTTTTACAATTGCCAGACCAAGACCGCTGCCGCCAAGTTCCCGGCTGCGGGATTTATCCACACAGAAAAAGGTGTCAAAAATATAGGGTTTTGCTTCTTCCGGAATGCCAACACCTGTATCTGCTACGATTACCTGACTGCCTGTCACTTGAATGGTAACAGTACCTCCCTCTACATTGTATCGAATGGCATTTGAGATCAGATTATAAAATGCTCTCTGCAGCAGACTATCGTCCCCGGGAATGGTTCCTTCCCCCGAGATTCGGATTTCAATTTGTCTGGAAGCTGCACACTCCTCCAGTTCAAACACAATTTCCTCCAGAAGCTCCCTTAATTCCACCGGGGATTTTTTGTCAATTCTTTGTTCATTGGTAAAGGTCAGCAGATCCTTCACCAGATTGGACAGGCGCTCTGTACTTTCTCCAACACTTTGCAAAAGGGCGGTATACTCCTCCGCCGATCGGTCCGGCTTCATCTGAAATACATCCAATTGGGCCTGGATGGCGGCAAGAGGGGTTCGCAGTTCGTGGGCCGCATTGGCAGAAAATCTTTTCTGTACCTGATAAGACCGGCTGAGCTTCTCCGTCATATCCTGAAAAGCCTGAGCCAGTCGGGCAACCTCATCCCGGGTATTCGGAATGGGAACTCCTTTGTCCAGGCTGTGAATATCGATATTCTGGACTCTTGCAGTAAGATCCTCCAGAGGTCTGAGGGTCCTGGAGGCCAGCAAATAGGTCAGAACAGACCCGAATGCAACCAGACACAGCATAACTATAAGGGTTGTTCCGCGAAATTGCCGGATTGCTTCCGTGCCTGTTGCCGACAGCTCCACCGAAGGCTCCAAGGGAATTGCAGGAATCGCTTCCTCCACAGTCATGGCCGGAACCGTGATGGAAGCACTGACCAGTTCTCTGGCTGAAAATATAGTCGAAAATGCAAAAACAGCGCACATCACCGTTAAAATACATACGGAAATAGCGGTTAGCTTCAGCTTTAAAGGAATGTTTTTTTTCATGATTGTCCCCTTTCACGGATCACATAGCCTTCACCGATAATATTGCAGATGATGTCATGCCCAAGCTGCGCTTTCAGCTTTTGCCGCAAAGAGGACATATGAACCCGAACAGAGTTGGAAAAGGTGTCCGCATTGCTGTCCCATACATGCTCGATCAGTTCCTCCAGCTTGATCACCCGACCTTTATGCAGTAGCAGGTACTCCAAAATGGCAGTTTCCTTTGTAGTCAGGGAAATCGGCTGATCTCCTGCAGCGGCAATTCTGGATGCCGTATCAAAGCTAAGGGAGCCACTGGATAAAACTGTGTTTTCTATCACTGTTTTTCGGCGCAGCAGTGATCTCACCCGTGCCTCCAGTTCTGCAAAGTGAAATGGCTTTGTCAGATAATCATTTGCTCCAAGGTCGAGTCCTTTTACTTTATCATCGATTCCATCCCGGGCAGACAATATCAAAACCGGTACATCCTGCTTTTCCTTCCGAAGATTTTCCAACACAGAAAAACCATCCATTTTAGGTAAATTCAAATCCAAAATGATGAGATCGTAATTTCCGCAAAAGGCCATTTCGTCCGCACTTTCTCCGTCTGCCGCCGCATCAATCGCATAGCCCTTCAGCGCCAATCCTTCTGAAAGAGAATTTCGCAGCTTCTCATCATCTTCAACAATCAAAATTTTCACATCTTCACCTCGTTTTTTCACTTCACTCATATCCTATTCACTCCGGTAAATGCTATCCCCGGCTTTTTAACAGTTTCCACTCATCTTCCAAAATTGACATCAAAATATTGTCCGCGTATTTATCTCCATCCATTATGGCATCTCGTAAAATACCCTCTCGCTTGAAGCCAGCCTTTATATATGCGCGCTCTGCTCTTGGATTAAATGAATACACTTCTAACTGTAATCGATGCAGTTTCAATTTTTCAAATGCAAAATCACGGGTCACTTCTGTTGCCCAGGTTCCAATGCCATTTCCTCGCTCTGCTGTATGAAAAAGACAGATTCGGAAATCAGCACAACGCAAATCCCAATCAATTTCATTGATTACACTTTCACCAATTATTGTTCCATCAGGCCCTATGATCAAAAAAAAGTAACGATTCTTATCCTCCAGTGATTTCAAAAAGAAAGAAGTTACCTCTTTCTTTGTAAAACTCTCCTTGCAGCCGGTTAATCGAGCTACCTCTTTATCCAAAGGACAATAATTCTGGTTAAAATAATCATCTGCATCCTTATCTTTAGCCAATCTGATGATATATCCATCTCTTTTACCAATTATATCCACGTTCATAATACTATCTCCTTAAATTCCCAAAACAAAAAGCAGCACCGGACAACTTTTTTGTTATCCAGTGCCCATAATCTCGAAAAAACAATTTTATGCCGGCTGTCAGACGCTGCATGAAGCCTTTTCATTTACCTGTATTATAGGTGATCCCCTGTGAAATATCAACTGTTTCCGGAAAAATTAAACTTGTTTACAGCAGGTGCAGAAACACCAAGGTAATTGGCAACCTGTTCTTGAGCAAAACCTTTCACTAAGCGGCGTTCACGAATTATTTCATTTATTTTCATAATACTTTCACTCCCTATATAGTCAAGTCTTCTTTCCTTGAAAATCAAGGATTTTTTAGTGTTTCATCAATAAATATCTCAGAAGAAGGAGCCATAGGAATGGACATTTCTCTGTATCTGGTACGAAAATAGTGGATTTTGGGTGCACGAA